>CAKUNB010000153.1 GCA_934668285.1 uncultured Oscillospiraceae bacterium
GTTCACAATAGGGTTTTGCGGATTTTCCGCAGGCTACTATAATAGAAATGGGGGAGGATAAATGTCCCAGGAGCTGATCCGTTTGACAGACCTTGTGATGGAGTTTGACGGAGAGCGCATTCTCGACGCGATCAATCTCTACATCAATGACAAGGAATTTCTCACCTTGCTCGGCCCGAGCGGCTGCGGCAAGACCACCACGCTTCGTGTCATCGGAGGCTTTTTGACGCCGACATCCGGCGATGTTCTGTTTGACGGCAAGCGCATCAATGAGGTGCCTGCCTACCAGCGAAAAATCAACACGGTGTTCCAGCGATATGCGCTGTTTCCCCATCTGGACGTGTATGATAACATCGCGTTCGGACTGCGCATTGCCAAGCTCAGCGAAAAAGAGATCGATGAGCGCGTGACGGAAATACTGGAGATCGTTTCACTCAAGGGCTTTGAAAACCGCAAGGTCACGGCCCTCTCCGGCGGGCAGCAGCAGCGCGTCGCCATCGCGCGTGCGCTGGTGAACCGGCCGAAGGTGCTGCTGCTTGACGAGCCGCTGGGTGCGTTGGACCTTCGTCTGCGAAAGGATATGCAGAACGAGCTCAAGCGTATTCAGCAGGCGATGGGGATCACCTTCATCTACGTCACGCACGATCAGGAAGAAGCGCTGACCATGTCCGACACCATCGTCGTCATGGACAAGGGCAAAATTCAACAGATCGGCACGCCGGAGGATATTTACAACGAACCGAAAAACGCGTTCGTCGCCGACTTCATCGGCGAGTCGAACATTCTTGACGGCGTGATGCTGGAGGACCGTCTGGTGAAGTTCTTCGGCCGCCAGTTCCCGTGTGTGGACAGCGGCTTTGCAAAGAACGAGCCGGTCGATGTCGTCATCCGTCCGGAGGACATCGACATTGTACCCGCCGATGCCGGTCACCTCTGCGGTACAGTCACCTCCGTCACCTTCAAGGGCGTCCACTACGACACGATCGTCGATTTCAAGGGCTTCAAGTGGCTCATTCAGACCACGGACTACTGCCCCGTCGGCTCGTATATCGGCATTTGCCTGAATCCTGAGGATATCCATATTATGCACAAGAGCGAATATTCGGGTATGTTCGGCGATTACAGCTCCTATTCCGCGGAATATGACGAGATCGCGGACGCGGAGGGCAGCGACGATGAAGAGTAAGTGGCTGTCCGGTCCGTACATTGTCTGGATGCTCCTGTTTACCCTGATCCCGCTCGGCGTCGTGGCCTACTACGCCTTTACGGACTCGATCACGGGAGCCTTTACCCTTGCGAACCTTACGAAAATTTGGGATTATCTTCCCATCTTCCTGCGGTCGATCTGGCTGAGCATTTTTGCAACGCTGATCTGCCTCGTCATCGGCTATCCGGTGGCGTATTATATCGCGCACTGCTCCCCGCTGAAGCAGCGCTTTTTACAGATGTTTATCATGCTGCCGATGTGCATGAGCTTCCTGCTGCGCACGCTGGCATGGGTCGCACTGCTGGAGGATACCGGCATTATCAATAACTTTGTGCAGTCGCTCGGTCTTTCTCCCCTGCCCCTCATCCGCAACAACGGCGCGGTCATCCTCGGCATGGTTTATAACTACCTGCCGTACATGATTCTGCCGCTTTACACGGTCATCATGAAGATCGACCACCGCCTCGTCGAGGCCGCAGAGGACCTCGGCTGCAACACGCGGCAGGTCTTTACGAAGGTCACCCTTCCCCTGTCCGTCCCCGGCATCGTTTCAGGCATCACGATGGTGTTCGTCCCCGCCGTTTCGACCTTCTACATTTCGCAGAAGCTCGGCTCGCCCGGTACGATTCTCATCGGCGACGTCATCGAGTCGCAGTTCAAGTCCGCCTACAATCCGAATCTCGGCGCTGCCATGTCGCTGGTGCTGATGGTGCTCATCTTTGCCTGCATCGGTATTATGAACCACTTTACGGATGACGATGATGAAAGCATGGTGACGATATGAGAAAATTCAACCGTATTTTCACCATTCTGGTCTTTGTCTTCCTGTACATCCCGATGCTCGTTCTGGCGGTCGCCTCGTTCAATAAGGGCATGGATATCGCCGTGTTCAAGGGCTTCACCTTTGACCAGTACAAGGAGCTGTTCCGCGACTCGTCCCTGCTGGCGCTGCTGCGCAATTCGCTGATCATCTCCGTGCTGGCGAGCCTTCTTGCCACCGTCATCGGCACGGCAGCCGCGATGGGCATCCACAAAATGCGCGGCCGCGTCCGCTCGGCAGTTATGACGCTGACGAACATCCCCATGACGAATCCGGAGATCGTGACCGGCGTTTCCATGGCGCTGCTGTTCGCCTTTGCCGGTATGATGCTGCGCATCCATTCGATTCTCGGCTTCTGGACGCTGCTCATCGCGCATATCACGTTCAATCTGCCGTACATCATCCTCAACGTCATGCCGAAGCTCTCGCAGATGGACCCCGACCTCACGGAGGCGGCGCTCGACCTCGGCTGCACGCCCGTGCAGGCATTCTTCAAGGTCATTATTCACGAAATCATGCCCGGCATCATCTCCGGTATGCTGATGGCCTTCACCATGTCGCTGGATGATTTCGTCATTTCCTACTTCGTTACCGGCTCCGGCTTCGTTACCCTGCCGGTCGAGATCTACAGCTACACGAAAAAGCCCATCCAGCCGAAGGTCTACGCACTGTTCACCCTGATGTTCCTCGTCATCCTGCTCATCATGACGACGATGAACCTCCTGCAGGCGCGGGATAAGACCCGCCGGCAAAAGCAAAGGAGGGCGGCGAAATGACAAAACGCATTTTCTCCGTTCTTCTGATGCTGGCTGTCCTTACCGCAATGCTTTCCGTCACGGCCTTCGCAGCCGACACGGTGACGATCAATGTCTACAACTGGGGCCAGTACATCGCCGACGGCACGGACGGCTCCATCGACGTGATCGAGGCCTTTGAGGAGGCCTATCCGAACATCAAGGTCAACTATATGACCTTTGACAGCAACGAGAGCATGTACACCAAGCTCAAGGCAGGCGGCTCGTCGTTTGATATCATTATCCCGTCGGACTACATGATTGACAAGCTCATTCAGGAGGATATGCTCGAGGAGCTGGACTTCTCCAACATCCCGAACTACGCGACCATCGACGAGGGCTTCAAGAACCTCGCTTACGATCCGGAAAACCGCTACTCCGTCCCCTACACCTGGGGCACCGTCGGCATTATTTATAACAAAAACTATGTCGATCCCGCCGATGTTACCGGCTGGGAGGTTTTCTGGAACGAGAAGTATTCCGGCAAGATTCTGATGTTCGATAACCCCCGCGACGCGTTTGCCATTGCGCAGCTCGAGCTGGGCTATGACCTCAACACCGAGGACAGCGTGGCGCTGGGTCTGGCCGCGCAGCTCCTGCGCGACCAGAAGCCGCTGGTGCAGGCCTACGTCATGGACCAGATCTTCGACAAGATGGAACGCGCCGAGGCGTGGATTGCGCCGTACTATGCGGGCGACTATCTGACGATGGTCGAGGAAAACCCGGATCTGGAATTCTACTTCCCTGAGGAGGGCTATAACCTCTTTGTCGATGCCATCTGCATCCCGAAGGGCGCCGAGCACAAGAAGGAGGCCGAAACCTTCATCAACTTTCTGATCTCGCCGGAAATCTGTGCGCAGAATCTGGAATACCTCGGCTATTCCGCTCCCTCCACCGCCGCGAAGGAGCTGATGGACCCTGAGATGGCCGAAAACCCCGTCGCCTACCCCTCCGACGAGGTGCTGGCCCGCGGCGCTGCGTTCCGCGCGCTGTCCGAAACGGCGACGCAGGAGATGAACACGCTCTGGCTCACCGTGAAAACCGCCGACACAGCGACCACCGTCTACCTGATTCTGACGCTCGTCGCTATCGTCGCCGTCGCAGTCCTTTGGCTCTACGCCAAAGCCCGCCGCCGCGCCAAAAAATCCCGCCGCTGCGCCAAGTGGAAAACCCAATAAAAAACCGGCCGGAGTCACCCTCCGGCCGGAATTTTTATCCCCCTCGCAACACTATGCCCCCCATTGTGCGTAGGGCGGGGTGCCCTCACCCCGCCGTGCAGGCACTAGTGGCTTCCACGAGGCTTTAATGACTGGCAAAAAAGCGCCGTCACACGCCGTAGGGGCGCTCACAGGCGCCTTGGCTCTCCCTCTGGGAGAGCTGTCATGGCC
>CAKUNB010000154.1 GCA_934668285.1 uncultured Oscillospiraceae bacterium
TCGTGGAGCTGCTGATGCGCAACCCCAACCGCGTCTATTCGCGCGAAAACCTGCTGGATATGGTCTGGGGCTACGATTACCGCAGCGACATCCGCACCGTGGACGTGCACATCCGGCGCATCCGCGAAAAGCTGGAAACCGTTCCCGCCGCGCCGGAGTATTTTATGACAAAATGGGGAGTTGGGTACTATTTCAAAGCGTAAGAAACGTTTCCTCCTGCTGCCAAGCAGCTCGCAGCTCCGCTATGCCATCGCCTATATCGCGATTACGGCGGTCGTTCTCTTATTCTTGAATATCTATATCTCCGCGACGATGCGCCAGATGATCTTCAGCGCCCAGCACCGGACGCTGCAGGACAAGGCGCAGCTGCTGTCGACGGCGCTGCTGCAGCTCGATGATCTCTCTGCCGGACGGGTAGCGCAGACGGTCAATTCGCTCGAGGAGCTGCACACAACGCGCACCGTCGTGACCGACGCGTCAGCCTCGGCAGTCTTCGACTCGCTGGAAACCGGAAACGCCGAGGGAAAGCTCACCGTCTTTCCCGAGATCGTGCGGGCGTTGTCCGGCCGGGATGTGTTCTTCGGGCGCTATGCCGACGGAGCCATCGAAAGCCGCGTCGCCGTGCCCGTCGTGCGCGGCGGCGCGACGCTGGGCGCGGTGTACCTGATGGACTACGACACCGATCAGGGCGCGCTCATCGGCGCGGTGCAGACAAACGTGCTGCGCATTTCCGTCGCGCTGGAGGTTGGCGTTGTTATCATCTCGCTGCTGTTTTCCACCGCCTTCTCCCGCAAGCTGCGGCACATTCTGCACTCCGTCCGCATGATGCGCGAGGGCGACTATTCGCACAAGATCGCGCTGCGCGGCTACGACGAGCTGGATCAGCTCGGGCAGGAGTTCAACGACCTTGCCGAGCGGCTGGAGGTCTCGGAGCAGCGGCGGCGGCAGTTTGTTTCCGACGCGTCGCACGAACTGAAAACGCCGCTGGCATCCATCAAGCTCCTGTCCGATTCGATTCTGCAAAACCAGATGGATGTCGCCACCGAGCGTGAATTCGTCGGCGACATCGGCAGAGAGGCCGATCGGCTCGGCCGCCTCTCGCAGAAGCTGCTGACCCTGACCCGCCTTGACAGCACCGTTGAGGACGAGCGCGAGGTCATCGAGGCTGCCGGAATTATCCGCAAGGTGCTGCGGATGCTGCAGCCGCTGGCGCGGCTGCGGCAGATTCGCCTCGAGGCCGCGCTGGATTCCCACTGCACGATCATGACCGTCGAGGACGATCTGTACCAAATCGTGTTCAATCTGGTCGAAAACGCCATCAAGTATAACCGCGAGCGCGGCTGGGTCGGCGTTACCCTGCGGCGCAGGGCGGAGAACATCGTCCTGACCGTCGCCGACAGCGGCGTCGGCATTCCGCCGGAGGCCATGGAGCATATTTTTGAGCGCTTTTACCGCGTCGACAAGGCGCGGTCGCGGGCGGCGGGCGGCGCGGGCCTCGGTCTTTCCATCGTACACGACATGGTGGTGCGCAACTACGGCGAAATTTCCGCCCGCCCGCACGAGGGCGGCGGGACGGAGTTTATCGTCACCTTCCCGCTCTTTGATACGGAGGTGGATGCCGAATGAAGCTGCGTATCGTTGCCCTGCTGCTTCTCCTGCCGCTGCTTCTGGCTGGCTGCGTGACTACGCCGGAGGAACCGGAGCAGGACGAGGCCTTCCGTTTCTACTACCCCGCGCAGACGCCCGCCGACGGCAGCGTGTTTCTCACCCAGCCCGTGGACGAGACCACGGCGGCGCTGCCGCTGGCCGAGCTGATGGCGGCGTATCTTGCTGCGCAGCCGCCGGTCGGCGCGGCGCCTCTGCCGGAGGCGTGGCGGCTGCAATCGGCGCAGCGCGACGCGTCGGTGTGCACGCTGGTCTTTTCCGGCGGCAGCATTTCGCCGCTCGCGCGGACGCTCGTTTGCAGCAGCATCGCGCAGACGCTCCTGCAGCTGAGCGGCGTGCAGCGCGTCAGCATTCAGACGCCCGGCTCCGCCGCGCCGCTGGTGCTCTCGGCGGGCGACATTCTGCTGACGGACACCGGAATGCTGCCGCAGGACGAGCAGATGACGCTCTACTACCCCGATAGCGAAAGCCGCTATCTCCTGCGCCTGACGCGCACCGTGCAGGCCGCGACGCCGGTGGAAAAGGCCGGCGCGATCCTCTCAGCCCTGCTCTCGGACGGCCTTCTGCCCGCCGTCCCGCCGCAGACGACGGTGCTCGGCGTCAGCATTGCGGGCGGCATCTGCACCGTCGACCTGTCCGCCGCCTTTACCGAGCCGGACTACCGCTTTGCCGAGGAGCGCACGACGCTTTACGCCATCGTCAACTCTCTGACGGAGCTGCCGCAGATCCGCTCGGTCGAATTTCTGGTTGCGGGCGAGCCGCTGGAGCGGCTGGGCCGGTTGGAGCTGTCGTCCGGCCTGTCGCGGGACGAATCGCTGCTCTTTGACGCGAGCGACGCCGATCTGATCGACCGGACGCTCTACGCCGTGAGCGGCGAGGACGCGCTGCTGGTCGGCATTCCGATGCAGCTTGAGCCGTCGGACACGCCGCCCGAGCAGGTGCTCAGCGCCCTGATTGCCTACGAGGGCGCCGCCGGAATCCGCAATCCGATTCCAACCGGAACGCGCATTCTGTCCGTCCGCATAGACAACGCCACCTGTACCGTCGACCTGACGGGCGAATTCATCGACGGCTGCGCCAGCCGCGCCGAGGAGGAAAGCGCCGTCCGCGCCATCGTGGCAACGCTCTGCGCGCTCGACGGCATCGACACCGTCGAAATCCTCGTCGAGGGCATCGAGCCGTCCTACCGCACGCAGTACCTGCTGCGCGTCCGTCAGCCTTCCGGCGACTGGTTCGCCAAATAATCCGCACCCGCATGAGTTTCGACACTCCGCGCGGGAAAAAGCGCGTATACTAAACGCACATGGGACAAGCCCCGTGTGCGTTTATTTTTTTGAGGAGGAGCAAAAAAATGAAGCTGACGAGCTTTGTGCAGGAGCGGCAGATCACCGTCGCGCTGACCGGCGAGATCGACCACCACTGCGCGCATGAGATCATGGAGGCGATCTCGGAAAAAATCGACCTGTATATGCCGCTGCGATGTATTCTGGATTTTCGGAACGTGCGCTTTATGGATTCGAGCGGCATCGCCGTCGTGCTGCACACGCTGCGGCGCATGAACACCCTGCAGGGCAAGCTGATCCTGCAAAACATTCCGGCGCAGCCGTACAAGGTGCTCCGCGCAGCAGGAATTGAAAAAATCACCGATATCAAGGAGGAATGCGCAAAATGAAGGGCGAAAACTACATGAATCTGGAATTTCCGAGCAAGTCCTCCAACGAGGCCTTTGCCCGCTCGGCGGTCGCCTGCTTTGCCGCGCAGCTCGACCCGACGCTCGACGAGCTGGGCGACATCAAAACCGCCGTTTCCGAGGCGGTCACCAACTGCATCGTCCACGCCTACCCCGACCGCCTCGGGCCGATCATTCTCAAGGCGCGGATTCTGCCGGAAAATGTCCTCGACCTCGTCGTAAAGGACCGCGGCTGCGGCATTGCGGACGTGGAGCAGGCCAGAAAGCCCATGTTCACCACCGGCGGCGAGGAGCGCAGCGGCATGGGCTTCACCATCATGGAGAGCTTCATGACGGAATTCAGGCTGACCTCCATCCCCGGCAAGGGCACCACGGTACATATGAAGCGGCGCATCGTCTGCCGCGGAGGAAAAAAATGACCGACCGGCAGGAGGAGCTGCTCCGCCGCGCGCAGGGTGGCGACCGCGAGGCCGCAGAGGCTCTGGTCGTCGGCAATACCGGCCTGATCTGGTCGATCGCGCGGCGCTTTTTTGGGCGCGGCGTCGATCCGGACGATCTGTATCAGCTCGGCTGTCTGGGCTTTCTGAAGGCGGTGGAAGGCTTTGACTTATCCTACGGAACGCAGTTTTCCACCTACGCCGTGCCGAAAATTTCCGGCGAAATCCGCCGCTTTCTGCGCGACGACGGCACGGTCAAGGTGAGCCGCGGGCTCAAGGAGCAAAACGGAAAGATCCGCGCCGCCCGCACGGCGCTCGCTCTTCGGCTTGGGCGCGACCCGGTGCTCTCCGAGCTGGCGGCAGAGACCGGGCTGACCCTGGAAGAGATCGCGC
>CAKUNB010000155.1 GCA_934668285.1 uncultured Oscillospiraceae bacterium
GCGCGTGTGCGCAGCACACGGGATTCTTGATTAAATTTTTTAATCAAGAATCAGTATCAAACAGAGGTATGATTATGGTACTTGATCCGAAATTTATACTGAAGGTCGCGCTGGCGCTGCTGTTTGCCGCCGGCCTTTCCTGCGCTCTGACCCCGCTGGTCAAGCTCATGGCCAAAAAAATCGGCGCAATCGACGTGCCGAAGGACAACCGCCGTATGCATAAGCGGCCGATTCCCCGTCTGGGCGGCCTTGCGATTTTCGCCGGTTTTCTGGTCAGCTTTCTGATCTTCGGCGAGATCAATCGGGAGCTGCGCGGTATTCTGCTCGGCTCGGTCATCATCGTTGTAATGGGCGTGCTGGACGACGCGATCACCCTGCCCGCAATTCCGAAGTTCTTTGTGCAGATTCTTGCCGCCGTGCTGGTGGTCGTCCACGGCTGCCGCATCGAGCATTTTATGGGCATCGCCCTGCCGGACTGGCTGTCCTATGTCGTAACGGTCATCTGGATCGTCGCGATCACCAACGCCATCAACTTCATCGACGGTCTGGACGGGCTGGCAGCCGGCGTTTCGGCCATCTCCGCCGGAACGATGCTCGTCGTCGCGCTGATGCTCGTGCCCGACCCGACGGCGGTCAGCTCCGCGCTGCTGCTGGCGGCGCTGGTCGGCGGCTGCATCGGCTTCATCCCCTACAATTTCAATCCCGCGTCCATCTTTATGGGCGACACCGGCTCGAATATGCTGGGCTTTGTCCTCGCGTCCGTGTCGGTCTTCGGCCTGTTCAAGACCTACGCGGTCATTTCGTTTGCCGTGCCGTTTCTGGTGCTCGGCCTGCCGATCTTTGACCTGTGCTTCGCGGTCATCCGCCGCGTTTCCAAGGGGCAAAGCCCCATGCACGCCGACCGCGGCCATGTCCATCACCGCCTGATCGACATGGGCTTCTCCCAGAAGCAGGCCGTTGCCATCTCGTACATGCTCTCGGCGCTGCTCGGCCTGTCCGCCGTCGTGCTGACCGACCGCGGCGAGATTCAGGCGCTGATTTTCCTCGGCGCAGTGGTCGTCGTCGGCGCCATCGGCTTGGCGCTGATCTTCGGCTCCAAGCACAAGAAGCCGGAGCAGGCACTCCCCGCCGAAACCGAAACGGAGGAAACACCGCATGAAGAAAATTAAGATTCTGTCCGTCTTCGGCACTCGTCCGGAGGCGATCAAGATGGCCCCGCTCGTCAAGGAGCTGGCAAGCCGCGAGGGCTTTGAAAGCCTCTGCTGCCTGACCGGTCAGCACCGCGAGATGCTGGACTCCGTGATGCAGATTTTCGACCTCAAGGCCGACCACGACCTGAACATCATGCAAAAACAGCAGACGCTTTCGTCCATCACGACGCGGACGCTGCTGGGCATGGACGCGGTGCTCGACGCCGAGCAGCCCGACCTCGTGCTGGTACACGGCGACACGTCCACCACCTTTGCCGGTGCGCTGGCCGCGTTTTATCACAAGGTACCGGTCGGCCATGTAGAGGCCGGTCTGCGGACCTATGACCCGTATTCCCCCTTCCCCGAGGAGATGAACCGGACACTGGTGGGCGACATTGCCGCGCTGCACTTCTCCCCCACCGCCGCCAATGCCGAAAACCTCCGTACCGAGCGCGTGCGCGGCGAGATTTTCATCACCGGCAACACCGTCATCGACGCAATGAAAACCACCGTCCGCAAGGACTACGTCTTCGCCGAGCCGCTGCTCAACACGCTGGACTTCAAGGGCAAGCGCATCATCACCCTGACCTGCCACCGGCGCGAAAACTACGGCCAGCCGATGCACGACATTCTCCGCGCCGTGCGCCACCTCGTCGAGCAGCACGAGGACGTCGAGGTCGTCTATCCCGTGCATCTCAGCCCCGCCGTACAGCAGTGCGCACACGAGGAGCTGGGCAATGTGCCGCGCGTGCACCTGATCGCCCCGCTAGACGTGGAGCAGATGCACAACCTGATGGCCCGCTGCTACATGGTTATGACCGATTCCGGCGGTCTGCAGGAGGAGGCGCCCGCGCTGGGCAAGCCCGTGCTGGTGCTCCGCCGCGAAACCGAGCGGCCGGAGGCCGTAACCGCCGGTACCGTCCGTCTGGCGGGCGTCGAATATGAGAATATCGTCGCCCTCGGCAGCGCCCTGCTCGACCAGCCCGCCGTATACGATGCCATGGCACACGCCGTCAACCCCTACGGTGACGGCAATGCCTGCCGCCGCATCGCCGACGCCATCGCATGGCACTTCGGTCTCACCCCCACCCGCCCCGCCGATTTTACGCCTGCCAACGCAGGCTGACCTGAAAATCAAACTCCCCATGCTGCTGTTTTACAGCAGCATGGGGAGTTGCTTTTAGCCGTGTTATTTTTGAATCAAATCCACTAAAGAAACCTTCAAAACCTCCGCAAGGTATACCAATTCGATATCCGTGACAAAGCGTTTCCCGGCCTCAATCCTCTGAATCGCGTTCTTGTCAACATCTAAGCCCGCCAGTTGAAGCGCATCTGCCAACGCCCGCTGAGACATTCTGAGTGATTTTCGATATATCGCAACATTTTGACCACAAAGGTTGTTTTTGCCTTCGTCACTTTTGTTAATAAACATGCTGCATCCACCTTTTGACATTCAGTGCTTGACATTTTGTTGATTTTATACTATATTAGTCTTACAATTGACATTCACTAAATGTCATTCATAAAAAGGAGGATGCAATATGAAAAGAATCCTAGCACTATTTATTATTATAACGGTCGCACTCGGTCTATTTGGCTGCAACACAGCCGCCACCACCAATCATTCTGACGAAATTACCACTGTTGCAGCGGAACCATCCACCGCCGCGCCCACGGAAGCCCCAGAGGAAATCCATTGGACAAAAGAATACTATGTGGATGATTTTGGTGACCCAACAAGAGAGAGCTACATTCGCGGCATATTCTACGGTTCTTTCAGCAACAGCGCTACCGCTGCATCAGATCTTGAAGCCATTCTTGCTCTGGACACAAAAATGAATAGTAGCAGCAATGATATGTTTAGCATCCGTCTGTTGGAATATGGAGACACCTACGCCGATTTGACTTGTTATAATGAATATGTCATAACAATTAAAGTCAAAATTGATGGTGTAGTAACAGAAGACCAGCCAGACTATATCGTTCACAACCAAGGCCTGCTTGTAATTATGCGTGGCAATAAGATTTTTAGCGCTGTTCTCAACGCTCTTGATGCAGACCGAGAAATCTCTTTTGTCATAACGGTTGGCATAAATTCCTCTTCGACCTATCGTTTCACCGTTGATGCAAATGGTCTTGAAGACATTCCCCACGCTTGGGCCGGGACAATTTGAATGCTGAATTCAAATTCACACACTATGCGATAGCATCGCCGAATTCATACACTTCGCTTCGTATCACGCGTAGCGGGCGGATGCCCACATCCGCCCGCCGCTAGCACCTTCGATTTGCCGTCAACTACATCGAAACACGTGCTACGGCGCGGGGGCGGGCGCTCTATGAGCGCCCCTACGGCGTAATTTGGAAATTTAATGGAAATTGTAAGCCTTTTGCAAACTTGAAGGTACCTGCATGGCGCGATGTGGGCATCGCGCCCTACGCAAAGACCAACTCCGGGCGCAAAACAAAAAAGAAGCCGTCCGTTTGGACGACTTCTTCTTTTTGGAGCGGGTGACGAAGCTCGACTCGCTTCCGGTTTCCGTAGCGGCGGGCCGCTGCGGAAACCTCATACTAGAAACTGTTAAAAAGCTTGAAAAGCTTTTTATAGCGCCAAAGGCGCGTCAGATTCTGCATGAGACGGCGCATTGTGCGTTCGCTCGATGCGCGTGTGCGCAGCACACGGGATTCTTGATTAAATTTTTAATCAAGAATCAGTATCAGACCTCGGATTAAAAAATGCGCTGCGCGCATTAGACGGTGGAGGCAGCAAGTTCGAGCCTCGCTGCATACAAAAAATAAGGAAAAGCCGTCCTTCTGGACGGTTTTTCCTTATTTGGAGCGGGTGACGAGGCTCGAACTCGCTACCTCCACCTTGGCAAGGTGGCGCTCTACCGGATGAGCTACAC
>CAKUNB010000156.1 GCA_934668285.1 uncultured Oscillospiraceae bacterium
GGTGATTGTTCGGGTCGACCTGCGCGGCAAGTTGGGCTTGTAACTGCTCCGCCAGCGCCTGACTACCGTCCGTTCCGGCGTAAAATACCTGTGCGCCGCGGTACTTTGCCTCCGAAAACTGGTTTTGATGAATGCTGACCAGCAGCGCGTTCGGCGTTTGCTCCACCATCGCAACGCGATGCCGGATATCGGAAACCTTTTTCTGCGCGATGGTGCCGCCCTCGGTGTAGACGCTGACATCCTCGGTACGGATCATCACCGTCCGAACGCCGAGCAGGTGCAGCAGGTCGTTCAGCCGCAGCGCAATTTCCAGATTGAGCTGACTCTCATGCACGCCGGTCACGGATATTGCGCCGCCGTCCTCCCCGCCGTGGCCCGCGTCGATCACGACAGTCACGGGTGGCTCGTAGGTCAGCGCGGTATAAACCGCCGACCCGGCCTTTGACAGGCCGAGCGCAGAAACGATCGCCGCCGCGCACAGCAGCAGGCAGATCAGGCCATAGGTTCTCCATTTGGACATGACAACACCCCCGCAGGAGCGTATGCGCCCCGCCGGAGAATTATCCCCGAAAGCGCTGCTATTGTATCATATTCCAATCGCAAACGCAAGGCTCAAACCGGCTTTGTGATGCCCGTGCGGCGTTCCTTGGACAGGCCGCCGGCCAGAACGACGTCCTCCCCGACGAAGCGGGCGCGGCGGACGATGCCCTCGCCATATTTTTCGCGCAGATCGTCCACGGTATTGTCCAGCTTGGCGCGGCGCTCGTAGCTGTCCCCATCCGCGACGGAGAAGAGGTCATACTGCCGCGCCCCGCACTCCTCCAGCCGCGAGACCTGTACGCCAAGCTGCCGCAGTGCCGTTTTGCCGTCCCACGCCGCGTCGAACACGCGGCAGGCGATGCGAAACAGCTCCTCCGTGCTGTCCGTGATGTTCTGCAGGGTCGTTTGATGCGAAAAATTGACGAAATCCGCCGTCCGCAGATGCACCGCGACGCATCGGGCCGACACACCGTCGCGCCGCATCCGCATGGACACCGTTTCGCACAGTGAGAGCAGCACCCGGTACGCATGCGCCGCATCGGTCACGTCCTGTGCCAGCGTCGTGGCGTTGCTGTAGCCCTTGTTCGCCTCCGGTTCGGGCTGCAATATATCGTTATAGCGCCCGTTGGCCGAGTGCCAGAGCAGCAGGCCGGGCTTATAGAGCTTCTTGACCAGCATATCGGGGTCGGCGTGGGCAAGCTGTCCGATCGTGTCGATGCCCATCAGATGCAGCTTCCGCTCCGTCGCTGCGCCGACCATGAACAGGTCGCGCACCGGCAGCGGCCAGAGCTTTTTCTCCATCTCCCACGGAAACAGCGTGTGCACCTTGTTCGGCTTTTCAAAATCCCCCGCCATTTTTGCCAGCAGCTTGTTGGACGAAATGCCGATGTTCACCGTGAAGCCCAGCTCGTCGTTGATCCGCTGCCGCAGTAGCTCCGCCGCCGCCACCGGTGAGCCGTACAGCCCCTCCGTGCCGGTCATATCCACCCACGCCTCGTCGATGGAGTACTGCTCCACCACCGGCGCAACCTGCCGCAGCAGCGCCGTAAAATGCCGCGATGCCTCGACATACACGCCGTAATCCGGCGGAACGAGCGTCAGCTCCGGACATTTTTGCAGCGCGCGGTAGATCGGCTCGCCGGTCTTGACGCCGCATTTCTTCGCGGGCAGGCTCTTGGCAAGAATCACGCCCTGCCGCGCCTCCTTGTCCCCCGCCACGGCGGACGGAATGTTCCGCAGATCGAGCGTTTCGCCCAGCACCTGCATCCGGTAGGCCGCCGACCACGACAGAAAGGCGCTGTTCACGTCCACATGAAAAATCACCCGCTCCATCAGTACACCACCCGAAACAGCGACCACTGGTGCGAGCGGACGGTGTAGCGCAGCTCCAGCAGCCGCTCCCGCCCCTCCATCGTCACCCGACAGAGATATTGAATCGCATCCACGCCCGCGTACTGAATCGTCTTGCGGGCCTCCGTTTTCAGAATCGGGACGGTTTGCAGGCAGTGCGCCTCGTCCTCCAGCCGAAAGCGCAGCGGCGTCAGCGTGCCGTCCGTCGCGCAAACGGAGATCATTTCAATTTGCTGCGTCACCGCGCTCACCTCCTGTGTCTCTATTATATCAAACATTCGTTCGAATATCAAGAGGAAATTTGCTTGCAATCGTAGGAAGTATCTGTTATTATGAGCACAGAACAATCTGCGGAGGTGCCTATGAAATATCGTTGTCTCGTTCTGGATCATGACGACACCGTCGTGCGCAGCGCACAGACGGTCAACTATCCCGCGCTCATTGAGCGCCTGCATCAGAACCACCCCGAGCGCGATATTTCGTTCGAGGACTTCACGCGGCAGTGCTTTTTGCACAATTTCACGGGAATGTGCAGCATGGCGCTGGGGCTGACCGACACGGAAATTCAGGACCAGTTCGAGTACTGGAAGATCTACGTCCGGACGCACATTCCCCCGGCCTACGAGGGCTTTGACCGCCTTCTGCGGCGGTTTCGCGAGGCGGGCGGTCTGGTCTGCGTTTCGTCGCACTCCGGCGTGGAGAACATCACGCGCGACTACCGCTCCAACTTCGGCTTTGTGCCGGATCAGATCTACTCCTTCGAGCTGCCGCCGGAGCAGCGCAAGCCCGCGCCCTACGCCCTGCTGGACATCATGGAGCGTTACGGGCTTCGGCCGGACGAGCTTCTGATGGTAGACGACATGAAAAACGGCAACGACATGGCGCACGCCGCCGGTGTCGATTTTGCCTGCGCAGGCTGGTCGCACACCGACCCGATGATCGTCGAATACATGAAGCAGAACAGCGAACAGTATTTTTCCTCCGTTGCCGCGCTGGAGGCGTGGCTTTTCTGCAAGGAAATGACTTGACAGCTATGTTATAATAAGAAAAAGGGTGGTGAGCGGCATGGACGGCGTGAAGATCATGGCGAAAAATCAGAAGGCGTTCCACGAATATTTCGTCGAGGAGCGCTTCGAGGCGGGCATCGAGCTGTCCGGCACCGAGGTCAAGTCCATCCGGCTCGGCACGCTGAATCTCAAGGACGCATGGTGTCAGGTCAAGGACGGCGAGCTTTGGATTCGCCAGCTCCACATCAGCCCGTATGAGCAGGGCAACATTTTCAACAAAGACCCCGTCCGACCGCGCCGCCTGCTGATGCACAAGCGCGAGATCATGCGCCTGTTCTCCAAGGTCAAGCTGGACGGCTACGCGATCATTCCTCTCTCCGTGTATTTCAAAAACGCGCGGGTCAAGGTCGAGGTCGCGATGTGCAAGGGCAAAAAGCTGTACGACAAGCGTCAGGATGCCGCCAACAAAGACGCGCGCCGTCAGATCGACCGCGCGATGAAAGAGAGGAACCATTGATGGAAAATCCCATTGTCACGATTGAAATGGAAAACGGCGGCGTTATCACCGCAGAGCTGTATCCGGACGTCGCGCCGCAGAGCGTGTATAACTTCATCGCGCTGGCCAACGCCGGCTTCTACGACGGACTAATCTTCCACCGCGTCATTCCCGGCTTTATGATTCAGGGCGGCTGCCCCGAGGGCACAGGCATGGGCGGCCCCGGCTACTGCATCAAGGGCGAGTTCCTGTTCAACGGCGTGGATAATAAGCTCAAGCACAAGCGCGGCGTTCTGTCCATGGCCCGCGCGCAGTCGCCGAACTCCGCCGGTTCGCAGTTTTTCATCATGCATCAGGATGCGCCCCATCTGGATAAGCAGTATGCAGCCTTCGGCAAGGTGCTCACCGGCATGGACGTTGTCGATGCCATCTGCAAGGTCAGGACCGACCGCAACGACCGGCCGGAAACCGAACAGAAGATGAAGTCCGTCCGCGTCGATACGAAGGGCGAAACTTATCCCGAACCGAAGAAACTCAAGGATCCGTACGGACGTTTTTAAGCAATCCCACGGGCAGCGGTTCTCCC
>CAKUNB010000157.1 GCA_934668285.1 uncultured Oscillospiraceae bacterium
CCGCCGCGACGATGGCCGACACGGATGTGATCGGCTGGTATTCCACGGAGGCCAAATCCTGCTTTGCCGTGCCGTAGCGCATGGCGATCAGCTGCGACAGGCCGCACGGCTCGGACTTTGAGGGCATCAGGTACATATCCGCGCCCGCATAGACCCGCGCGGCAAACGCCGGATCAAAGCACAGATTGACCGACACACGGCCCGGGTACTGCCGCGCCAGCGCGCTCAGGGCGTATTCGTACTGCTTTTCGCCCGTGCCGACGATGACGAGCTGAATCTCCCGCTCCAGCAGGCGCTGGGCGATATAGCACAGAAGATCAATGCCCTTGTGCCCCGCAAGACGCGTCACCATCGCCAGAATCGGCGCGTCGGTGTCCGTCCGCAGGCCCAGCTCCTTGCGCAGGGCGAGCTTGTTTTCCCACTTGCCCTCCATCTTCTTGGCGCTGTAGTTCACGGCGAGCGCGGCGTCCTTCGCGGGGTCATAGACATCGGTGTCGATGCCGTTGGTAATGCCCCAGAGCCACTTCTCGCGCAGCACGCCGTCCAGCCGGTGGGCATAATACGGATAGCACAGCTCCTGCGCGTAGGTCTTGGAAACCGTCGTGACGATATCCGCCACCTCGATGGCGCCCTTCATCATATTCACCGCGCCGTCGAAGTTCAGCTTGCAGCGGTATTCCTCCGGCAGGCCGAGGGTGTTATCGAAGAACGTCGGGTCCGCCCAGCCCTGATACTCGACGTTGTGGATGGTAAAGACCGTCTTGACATACGGACACCACTGGCCGTAGAGCGCGCGGCAGTAGACGATGCCCATCGCCGTCTCCCAGTCGTGGCAGTGCAGAATTTCGGGCTTGAAGTCGATGTAATACAGCGCCGCCATAACCGCCTTGGAAAAATAGGCGAAGCGCTCGCCGTCGTCAAAGTCGCCGTAGACGCTGTTGCGGCTGCCGAAATAGTAGTCGTTGTCGATGAAGTAGATTTTCAGCTTCTTGCGGCGGCTTTTCAGGCAGAAGATGCCGACATAGCTCTCGCGCCACGCCAGCTCCATCGAAAACGAGCCGACAAACTCGACCGCGACTGCGGGGTTTTCCTTAATGCGTTTGTAATACGGTAAGAACAGTACAACCTCGTTGCCGGGGATGGCGGACAGCGCCTGCGGCAGCGCCTGTGCGACATCGCCCAGCCCGCCCGTCTTGACAAACGGCGCGGCCTCGGAGGCCATCATTGCAATTTTCATACGATTTCTCCTTTTTGGATCACCAGGGGATGATTCGGCGTGCCGCGCAGCTTCGCGCCGGAATGGACGGTGACATCCTTATCGAGGATAACGCAGTCCAGCTCCGCGCCCTCGCCGATGCGGCAGCCCTGCATTACGATGCTGTCGCGCACGACCGCACCCCTGCCCAGCCGCACGCCGCGGAACAGCACCGAGCGCAGCGCCGTGCCCTCAAGCGTGCAGCCGTCAGCGACAATGCAGTCGTCGATCTGCGAATCCTCGCCGTAGTAGGCCGGCACCTCGTCGCGGACCTTGGTGTAGATCGTGCGCTCGGGGCGGCCGAACAGGCCGTGGCGCACCTCGGGGTCGAGCAGCGCCAGATTGTTGTGATAGTATTCCGCCGTGCTCTCGTTAAAGAGCGCCACGCCGTGGAACTGATAGGCGTTGACCTGCATGCCGCTTTCGGCAAAGCCGTGCATGACCAGATCGCGCTCAAAATGGTACCGGTTGTGGGCGACGGCCTCCATGACCTCGCGCATCATAAACTCGCGCCGGATGACGAAAATGCCCATCGAGGCCAGATAGCTCTCGTCGGCGCAGTAGTCCACGGCGATATCGGTCACGCGCTGCTTTTCGTCCACCTTGACGGCAAGGTCGAGCTGCTTTTTGCCGTTGCAGATGCCCTCTTTCGTCACGATCGTCACATCAGCGCCGGAGGCGATATGCTCCTCGACGACCTCGCGGAAGTCGATGGCGCACAGCACGCCGCTGTCGGCCAGCACGACGTATTCCTCCGGCGAGGCCTTGAGGAAGCGCATGGCGGAATTGAGCGCCTCAAGCTTGCCGCGGTAGGAGCCGTTGTGGCCCATGGCAAAGGGCGTCAGGAACTCCATCTTGCCCTCGCCCAGGTCCATATCCCACTCCTGACCGGAGCCGATATGATTCATCAGGGACTGGTAATTGTGCTTTGTGATAATGCCGATGTGCGAAATGCCGGAATTGGTCATATTCGACAGGGAAAAGTCGATCTGGCGGTAGCGCCCGCCGTAGGGCAGCGAGGCCATCGTCCGCTTATTGGTCAGCTCGCCGAGGGAGCTGTCGTAGATATTGGCAAAAATGATACCCATCGTTGACATGATACTGGCCCTCCCCTAATTTAATAAATCTCACCGGGCTTGATGGTCGTGTTCTGCTCGAGCGTCTTGGCCTTGCCGACCACGCTGATCTGCTTGGCCTCGTCGTCGGCAAAGCTGCCGCCGATCACGCAGCCGCGCCGGATCACACAGTCCTCGCCGATGATCGCATGGCGGATGATCGCACCGCTTTCAATGCGGACATTCGGCATGATCACGCTGTCCTCGACCAGCGCGCCGTGCTCGACGACGCAGCCGGTGGAGATGATGGAATGGCGGATATGGCCGTAAATTTCGCAGCCCTCGGCAATCAGGCTGTTGAAATTCTCCGACTCGGCGGCAATAAAGCTTGAGGGCATGGCGTAGTTTCTGGCATAGATGCGCTTGTCGCCGTTGAGGTTAAAGGCAGGCTCCGTGCCGAGCAGGTCCATATTGGCCTCCCAGAGGGAGCTGATCGTGCCGACATCCTTCCAGTAGCCGTTAAACTCGTAGGCATACAGCCGGTGGCCGGCGTTCAGCAGCGCGGGAATGACGTTCTTGCCAAAGTCGTTTTCGGAATTGGGGTCCTCCTCGTCGGCAATCAGGAAGCGGCGAAGAATGTCCCATTTGAAGATGTAAATACCCATGGAGGCGTTGGTGCTCTTGGGATGCTTGGGCTTTTCCTCGAATTCGTAGATCGCGCCGTCCTCGCGGGTGTTCATAATGCCGAAGCGGCTGGCTTCCTTGAGCGGGACCGTGCGCACGGCAATGGTGCAGTCGGCATTCGTCTTTTCATGGTAGCGCAGCATCGCGGCGTAGTCCATCTTATAGATATGGTCGCCGGACAGGATCAGGACATTGTCCGGATCGTAGCGCTCGATAAATCCGATGTTCTGATAGATGGCGTTGGCCGTGCCCTTGTACCACTCGGACTTCTTGCTGCGGGCGTAGGGCGGCAGCACCTGCACGCCGCCATGCGAGCGGTTGAGGTGCCACGGCTGGCCGTTGCCGATGTACTCATTCAGCTCCAGCGGCTGATACTGGGTCAGGATGCCCACCGTATCAATGCCGGAGTTCACGCAGTTGGACAGGGGGAAATCAATGATGCGGTACTTGCCGCCAAAGGGGACGGCAGGCTTTGCGGTGTTTTCCGTTAACACCATCAGACGGCTTCCCTGCCCACCGGCAAGGAGCATGGCGACGCAGCGCTTCTTCTGAAAATTCATGCTCATCTCTCCTTGTTCATGATTGGGAACGAATCAGACGGTTTTCGTTCCAGATTTCCTTGGTGTGACCTTGCGCTTATAGAAGACCGCGGACATCGGCGCAATAGTAAAGCTGCCGCTGTAGGGCAGGCCGTGCAGCGGGGTACGCTGCGCCGTGACCGTCGGCTGCGGGACGCCCCGCCCGCCGAAGCGCTCCTCCTCCGAGCTGAAGACGACCTCGTACTCGCCCGCGCGGGGCAGGCCAAGGCAGTAGTTCTCCCGCCGCACCGGGCAGAAGTTGTACAGACAGATGACCTCGCGGCCGCGGCGGTCGATGCGCCGGAAGGCGACGATGCTGTTATCGCGGTCGTCGGCGG
>CAKUNB010000158.1 GCA_934668285.1 uncultured Oscillospiraceae bacterium
GTATGGCCGTTGAGGGTGATTTTGCTGTTCGGCAGGTCGATGTCCGTGACGGTGTAGTCGGTATCATGCCGCGCAAAATCGCAGGCTGTGCAGTGATACTTGCCGACGTGGTTGAAATGATAGTAGTCATACACCATCGGCTTGCCGCAGACGGGGCAGTACAGACCGTCGTTGTATGCGCCGGAGAACTCCTTCGAGTCGATGTCCGTGTGATCAAGGCCGAACCAGAGGACGTTCTCGCGGCCCTGCCCGAACAGGGAAACGGCGGGGTCGTCTGCGTTCAGGATCAGCGTTGTGTCGTCAAACACGCTCTCGCGAATCGCGTCGAACACCCACTCGGGATGGCCGTTGCGGGTGAGCTGGTCGCGGTAGAGGTTTGTGATAACGTAATGCGTCGGGTGGAACCAGCGGAAGGTGTGCTTCGTGTAGCGCTCGTCCGACTCGATGAGCAGCACGTCCTGCTTCATCTTGCCGCCGAGCGTGCAGGAGTTGAGGATCATCGTCGTGACGCCCTCGATCTGGTTGGAGCCTTCGACGTTATAGGCGACGGTCTTGCCCGACGCCTTCAGGACGGCGGCGATCATCTCCACGGTGGAGGTCTTGCCGTTGCTGCCGGTGACGGCGACGATCATTTTCGGCTTCTGAATGCGGCGAAGAATGTCGGGGCAGATCTTCAGCGCGTATTTCCCGGGAAGGCTCGTCCCCTTCCCGACGAAGCCGCCGACGAATTTAATCAGTCTGCAAACAAGAATTGCAAGTAGCTTTCTCATGAGTTTCTTCCTTTCGGTGCAAAAACGCAACTTTTGCATTATATCACACGGAACCGGATTAGGCAAGCAAATTCAGGAATTCTTCCTCGGTCAGCACGCGGATGCCCAGCTCGTTGGCCTTTTTGAGCTTGCTGCCCGCGTTTTCTCCGGCGACGACGACGCTCGTTTTCTTGGAAACCGAGCCGGACACCTTGCCGCCGCAGGCCTCGATGCGGGCCGTGGCCTCGTCGCGGGTCAGCTCGGTCAGGCCGCCGGTCAGGACGAACGTCATTCCGGCGAAGCGGTCGTCGCGCTGCGTCAGGCTGCTCTCAAAATTCACTCCGGCGGCACGCAGGCGGGAGATCATATGCTGCGACTGGGGGTCTGCAAACCACGAAACGATGTGCTGCGCAGTGATCGCGCCGATATCGCGCACCTGCGTCAGTGCCGTTTCGTCCGCCGCCATGAGCGCATCGAGGCTGCCGAAGGTCTGGGCGAGGGTCTTGGCCGCCTTTTCGCCGACCTGGCGGATGCCAAGGGCGAAGATCAGGCGGCTGACGTCGTTTTGCTTGCTCGCCTCGATGGCGTCGAGGAGCTTGGAGGCCGCCTTTTCGCCGCTTTTCCAGAGCTGCTTCAGATCGTCCAGCTTCAGATAATAGATATCCGCCGGGGAGGAAATATGGCCGCCCGCGATAAGCTGCTCGACGATCGCATCGCCGAGTCCGTCAATGTCCATCGCGTTACGGGATACGAAGTGCGCAATGTTCCGGCTGAGCTGGGCGGGGCATTCCGCGCCGGTGCAGCGCAGGGCCGCTCCGTCCGCATCCCGCTCGACGGGCGCGCCGCAGACCGGACAGCGGTCGGGCAGGCGGTAGGGCTGCGTCCCGTCCGGACGCTTGTCCATAACAACCTCAAGGATTTCCGGAATGATCTCGCCCGCCTTGCGGATGCGGACGGTATCGCCGATGCGGACGTCCTTTTCGGAGATGAAATCCTGATTGTGCAGGGTCGCGCTCGTGACGGTCGTTCCGGCCAGACACACCGGCGCAACGACCGCGCGGGGCGTGAGCACGCCGGTTCGGCCAACCTGCACAACGATATCCTGTAACACGGTTTCTTTGATCTCCGGCGGGTATTTGTAGGCGCAGGCCCAGCGAGGGAACTTTGCCGTGCTGCCAAGCACCCGGCGCGCGGCGAGATCGTCGAGCTTCAATACCGCGCCGTCGATGTCAAACGGGAAATCATAACGTGTTTGCCCGATGCGGCGAATCGTTTCGATTGCCTCCGCCGCCGTGCGGCAGAGGGTGTGCGGAATGGTGCGAAAGCCCTTTTCGTGCAGATAGTCGATCGTTTCCACGTGAGAGGGAAAGCTCACACCGTCGGCGAGCTGTAGATTGAAAATTAAAATGTCGAGCTTCCGGGCGGCGGCGATGGACGGATCGAGCTGGCGCAGGCTGCCCGCCGCCGCGTTGCGCGGGTTGGCAAAGAGCGGCTGACCCTGCTCCTCCCGCTGTGCGTTGAGCTGCTCGAAGGTCGCGCGGGCCATGAACACCTCGCCGCGAACGATCAGTCGCGACGGTGCGTCCGGCAGGCGCATGGGGATGGAGCGGATGGTTTTCAGGTTCTCCGTCACGTCCTCGCCGATGCGGCCGTCTCCGCGCGTCGCGCCGCGAACGAACATGCCGTTCTCGTATTCCAGCGCGACGGACAGGCCGTCCACCTTCGGCTCGACGCTGTAGACCGCATCCGGCACGGTTTCGCGCAGATGCGCGTCGAAGTCCGTCAGCTCGTCCTCGGAAAATACGTCCTGTAAGCTTTCCAGCGGCACGGCGTGCTCGACCTTTTCGAAGCGGCTGAGCGCCTGCCCGCCCACGCGGCGGGTCGGCGAGACGGGCGAGGCCAGCTCCGGATGCTCGGCCTCCAGCGTTTCCAGCTCCCGCAGGAGCCGGTCATATTCAAAATCCGGCATGGTCGGCGCGTCCAGCTCGTAATAGAGCCGGTTCGCCTCCTCTAATAATGCCGTTAATCGCTGCATTTCCTGTTGTACGTCCATCTTTGGTTCCTTTCTTATTTTGTCATTGCGAGGCCGCTTGCGGCCGTGGCAATCTCGCAGTATTGTTTCAATTTCCAGATAGTTTTCGGCGAATTCGGAACTGCCTGCACGGGATTGCCACGTCGCTTCGCTCCTCGCAATGACAGCCGGGGGGCTTGGGGGGCACACTCAACTCTCTTTGCACAAGGGAGCCTTATAAGTTGTCACCTTTTTCATCTCATGAATCGTTGAAGCCGAAGTAAGTGGACGGGACAGTGCCGACGATGACGGTTTCGGCGACGGCGACGGAGGAATCCACTGTGACCTCGCGTGTTCCCGTCCATGTCAGGATCGTCACGTCCACGCGAATGTCCAGCATGATGCGGTGAAGCGTCTGATTGATACCGGCGGAGGAAAACTCGTTGTGAAAATTCGCATCCGAGGCCCGCACGGCAAGCACGCGGATGGGGATGCCCGGCCCGCGTCCGGAAAACAGCTCCGGAAAAAACACGCTCCCTGCCGGTACGCTGAGCTGCTCGACGGAAAAGCCCTCCAGCTGCTCGTCGATGCGAAATAGAATGCCGGTTTTCAGGCGGTTGATCTCGGTCATATTCGACCGGATGGCCGTCACATTGCCCGCTGCGTCCTTTTCAATCGTGACCAGCTTGTCGTAGGCCAGCTCCCCCGCTGCGATCTGCGCGTCGATTGCCGCGTTCACGGCATCGGACGCCTCGTTATTGACCTGCGCGGCCATCAGTTCGTCCGCAACCGGCGCCAGCAGCCGCCGGAACAGCAGCGAAAGCACCGCCAGAACGATCAGCGTTACCGCGAAAAGCGCCCGCAGCCGGTTTCTCTGCGCAAGCGTCATGGCACATCACCCCATAAATGATATGCCGCTTCTCTGTGAAATAATTCAGCGTTTTTTCATCCGCGGTGCGGCAGCGCGTGCCATCAGCCGCTTTGTTCCGACCTGATCGAAGGCGATCTCCAGCATGGCGTCGTTGCCCATTTTCAGGACGGAGAGAACCATGCCGTTGCCGAACGCGTCATGGCTCACCATGTCGCCCTTTTGGAACTCGGGCAGGGCTGCCTGCTGCTTCGGCGCGGGGCGGTAAGA
>CAKUNB010000159.1 GCA_934668285.1 uncultured Oscillospiraceae bacterium
GCTTTGCGGCGAGGGCCTGAAGCGCGTCTGCGAGCTGGTGGACATTCCCCCGGTGCTGCACATGGGCTCCTGCGTCGATATTTCCCGTATGATGATCCTTGCCTCCGACATTGCCAAGGACTGGGGCTGCAACATTTCTCAGGTCCCCGTCGTCGGCTGCGCACCGGAATGGATGTCGGAGAAGGCCGTTTCCATCGGCAACTACGTCGTCGCTACCGGCATCGAAACCTTCCTCGGCGTTGACCCCTATACCAAGGGCTCCGAAGAAGTTACCGCGCTGCTGCAGGGCGAGCATGGCATCAAGGATTGGGTCGAGGCCCGCTTCGTCGTTGAAACCGACATTGAAAAGCTCGGCGACAAGATGATCGAGTGCATCGAAGCCAAGCGCGCCGCGCTGGGTATCTAAACCATGAAGGTCGCGATCACCGGCAAGGGCGGCGTCGGCAAAACGACGCTGGCCTCCACGCTGGCAAGGCTCTACGCCGACGAAGGACGCACCGTCCTCGCGGCGGACGTCGATCCGGATGCGAATCTGGGTCTGGCGCTGGGCCTGACGGAGGAGGAGGTCAACGCGATCGTCCCCGTCTCCAAGATGAAGGAGCTGGCCCGCGAGCGCACCGCCGCCAATGCCTCGAACACCTTCTATAAGCTCAACCCACAGGTCTCCGACCTGCCGGATAAGCTGGCCAAGGAGGTCAACGGCGTCCGCCTGCTCGTCATGGGTACGGTAGACACCGGCGGCAGCGGCTGCGTCTGCCCCGAGCACGTGATGCTCAAGGCGATGCTCTCCAGCCTCGTGCTGCGGCGCGACGATGTGGTCATCATGGACATGGAGGCCGGCCTCGAGCATCTCGGGCGCGGCACCGCAAGCATGATGGATCAGTTCATCGTCGTCATCGAGCCGGGCGCGCGCTCCATCCAGACCTACACGCGCATCAAGCAGCTGGCCCGCGATATCGGCATCACGAAGGTCCGCGTCGTGGCCAACAAGGTCCGCGACGAAAGCGACAAGGCCTTCCTTCGCAGCCGCATCCCTGAGGAGGATCTGCTGGGCTTTCTGAGCTACAATCCCGAGGTCATCGACGCCGACCGCCGCGGCCTGTCGCCCTACGACTGCTCCCCCACCGCGCTGGAGGAGATCCGCGCCATCAAGGAAAAATTGGACCAAACGGAGGTCCAGCACTGAAAATCAAGCCTTTTCCCGCGCTTCCGTTGAGGCGCGAATGAAGCTGAAAGGATGAAATAACATCATGAGAACACTTTTTGAGCGAGTATTTAGCGGTTCGGATGAAATGTTCGCCAAGGCCGAGGCGGAGATCAACGCCGTCGTCGCCGAGCTGGGCGAGGCCGCGCCGCTGACCATGCCCTCCACCGCCTATTATCTATCCTGCGTCTACGCCTACATCGGCCGCAAGGTCGAGAAGGTCGGCGATCTCAAGGCCGCCCTTGCCGACGTCAAGGCAATGATGACCCGCGATAACCGCACCGCCTCCATCTTCTCCTCCGGCATCGGTACCGCCATCGCCGCCGAGCTGATCGAGGCCTGCAAATATGCCCGTTCCGCCACGCCCTACGAGGGAACGATTTACCACGGCCACTTCTCCGACGCCGAGGTCCGTGAGCTTGGCGTTCCGCTGGTCACCGGCGATATTCCCGGCTTCGTCGTCATGATCGGCCCGGCGCCCTCTGCGGACGAGGCGGTCGAAACCGTCAAGGGCTACCAGTCCCGCGGCATTTTCGTCTTCCTGATCGGCGGCATCATCGATCAGCTTACCGAAAAGGGTCTGAACATGGGCTGGGGCGTCCGCGTCGTTCCCGTCGGCAGCGAGATCTGGTCGGTCGGTCATATCATCTCCGTCGTCGTCCGTGCCGCGTTCATTTTCGGCGCGACCGAGGCGGGCGATGCCGACGCGTTCCATCGCTACACCTTCGACCGCATGAACGCCTTCGTCAACGCCTATGCTCCCGTCAACGACATCACCGTTGCCTGCGGTGCCGGTGCAATCAAGATGGGCTTCCCCGTCATCACGAACGACACCAACGATATGTGGGCCGTTCCGAAGTCCCTCATCATCTACGAAAACACCAAGGACTGGATCGACACCTCCATCGAGGCGCGCGGCATCAAGCTGAAGATCACGAACATCGACATCCCCGTGTCCTTCTCCTCCGCCTTCGAGGGCGAGATTATCCGCAAGGGCGATATGCAGGTCGAGGTGGACGGCTCCCGCAAGGACTGCTTCGAGCTGGTCGTCACCAAGGAAGCCTCCGAGATTGAGGACCACAAGATCATCGTCGATGGCCCCGAAATGGACGAAATCCCCGTTGGCAGCAAGATCTCCCTGTCCTACACCGTCGAGGTCGCGGGCAAGGCCATGCAGGCCGACTTTGAGCCGGTTATGGAGCGGAAAATTCATAGCTTCCTCAACTGCGTCGAGGGCCTCATGCACACCGGTCAGCGCGATATGATCCGCGTCCGCGTCAACAAGGCCGACTTCGAGGCGGGCTTCCGCTTCAAGCACATCGGCGAAGTGCTTTACGCGAAGATTAAGAGCGAGTTCGATACCGTCGTTGACAAGTGCCAGGTCCGCATCGTCGTCGGCGACGAGAAGAACAAGGAGCTGCGCGCCGCTGCCAACGCCATCTTCGACAAGCGCGACGAGCGCCTGTCCTCCATGACCGACGAGTCTGTGCCCGTGTTCTATACCTGCATCATGTGTCAGGCCTTCTCGCCGAGCCATGTCTGCATCGTCACCCCGGAGCGTCTGGGCCTGTGCGGCGCCGTTTCGTGGCTGGATGCGAAGGCGACCAATGAGCTGGATCCGCAGGGTCCGTGCCAGGTCGTGCCGAAGGAGCATTGCATCGACGAGCGCCTCGGCCGCTACGAGGACGTGGACGAGGCCGTCATGAAGTATTCCCACGGCGCACTGGAGCATGTTACGCTGTATTCCCTGTTCCAGGATCCGATGACCTCCTGCGGCTGCTTCGAGTGCATCTGCGGCGTCGAGCCGTGCTCGATGGGCGTTGTCATCACCTGCCGTGAGCACGCGGGCATGACCCCGCTGGGCATGACCTTCTCCGAAATGGCCTCCATGACCGGCGGCGGCGTTCAGACCCCCGGCTTCATGGGCCACGGCAAGCACTTCATTGCCTCCAAGAAATTCATCGCCGCCGAGGGCGGCCTGGGCCGTATCGTCTGGCTGCCCAAGATGCTGAAGGATCAGATGCGCGAGCGTCTGGACGCGGCAGCCAAGGAACTGTACGATGTGGATAACTTCACCGACATGATCGCCGATGAGACCATCTGCACCGAGGACCCCGAGGCCCTGCTGAACTACCTGAGCGAGGTCGGCCACCCCGTCCTGTCCATGGAACCCTTCGATATGTAACATAACCCACCGCCCCGAGGCATTGCCTCGGGGCGGTAGTCGTCCGGGCAAAATAAAATCCGCACATTCTTTACAGAGTGTGCGGATTTCTTATTTTACTCGTCTGGCCTTGGCGGCTGCCGCCTTGGCGTCGGCGATCAGCTCCTGCTGCTGGCGGGTGGCAAAGGGTTCCAGCCGGGCCAGGTGATTGTAGCGGCTGAACATGATCATTCTGCGCTTGCTGCGCACTGCCTCGCTTCTGGTGGTGAGGATGATGTGGGCGCACTCCTTGATGATTTTGCAGTCATTGGAAATGATCTGCTGGGTGGCCTTTTCGTATTTTTTGACATCCGGCTTGTCAGGCAGCTTACACCCGGAGGCGAACAGCGCCCGGCCCCAGGCCTTTTTATCGTGGCGGCCGCCTAAAAACGCAAGTAAAGACAAGCTGAAACCCCATTTCTATCTATATTCGCCGGGACAACACCCAATTAGGTTGTTACAATCCCTTCGTGGCTGTAGCCATTATAG
>CAKUNB010000160.1 GCA_934668285.1 uncultured Oscillospiraceae bacterium
AATATTTATAATATTCTGGCGGCCTACGCCGTCTGCACGCTGCTGGGCGTCCCCAGCGAGCGCGTGGCGGAGCTGGAGAGCGACTATATCCTCAAAAACGGCCGCTACATCGAGTTCAAGCTCGGCAAGCATCCCGGCACCTTCCTCATCTCCAAGCACGAAAATTCGATCTCCTACGACATGTCCTTCCGCTACGTTGTTTCTCAGGGCGTGCCGTGCACGGTGGTCGTGATCGTCGATGCCGTCAGCCGGAAGTACTTCACCAGCGAAACCTCGTGGCTGTGGGATATTGATTTCGACCGGCTGAATCACGAGCTGGTGCAGAAGGTCTATCTCTGCGGCAAATACTGCAACGACCTTGCCATGCGGCTGTCCTTCACGTCGGTGCCGCAGGAGAAAATTCATGTCTTTGAGGACATCGACGCGGCCTGTCAGGAGCTGCGCGAGAACGGCGAGGAACAGCTCTATGCCGTGACCTGCTTCTCCGACAAGGAAAAATTCCTCTCCAACACGGTCAGAAAGTGAGGCAACGATGGAATGTAAGCTGCTGCACATCTACGACGATGTGATGAATCTTTACGGCGAATATGCTAACGTGGCGGTGCTGGCGCGCTATCTGCGCGACCTCGGGCATTCCGTTTCCGTCGATACGCTGTCGCTGTACGAAAAGAAGGACATTTCCGGCTATGATTTTTATTATATGGGCGCGGGGACGGAACGCAAGCAGAAGCTGGCTCTGTCGCAGCTCGTCGAATACCGCGATGCGCTGCACGCCGCCTGCGAGGAAAACCGCGTGATGCTCTTTACCGGCAACTCCTTCGAGCTGCTCGGCGCAACCGTGACCGACGCAAAGGGGCAGGTCTACGAGGGCCTCGCGCTGGATGACTTTGCCACGAAGGAATCGACCCGCCGCATCGTCGGCGACGTGCTGGCCGAGCTGGACGGGCAGGAGATCGTCGGCTTCATGAACAAATGCAGCCATACCACGGGCGTAAAAACGCCGCTGTTCCGCCTGACGATGGGCTTCGGCAACGAGGCTGACCGCGGCGCGGAGGGCTGGCGGAAGAACAACTGCTTCGGCACCCACCTGACCGGCCCACTGCTGGTGAAAAATCCGTATCTGCTCAAGCTGACGGCTCAGCGCATCCTCGGCGAGGAATACCGCGACACGGTCAGCTACCCCTACATGGAGCAGGGCTTCGCAACAACCCTCCGCGAGCTGCAAAAACGCCGCGAAGCAACAAAATAACGAAATTTCCCGCATAACAAGATGTTCTGCGGGGATTTTTATGTTGACGGATGTAGAATAAACCGATATAATGGAACTATCAGAAATGAGAGGAGCAGACACAATGAAAAAACGCTTATTCAGCCTGATTCTTGCCTTCGCCCTTCTGCTGTCCATTGCCCCGACGGTTTTTGCAGCAGGAAGCTACGAAACCGTGATCAACGGTGTCGGTTATCGCGTCTACCCAGAGGAAAATTATGCAGAAATTTTTACCGGCGAACCGGAAAATTTTGACGAAATTCTTGAACCTCTCGATTATGTAGACGGCTATCCAGTGACAAAGCTGCGGTCGTCCAGCCTGCCCGCACTGGATTGCGTCGGCATTATCCTTCCGGACACGCTGACCTTTATTGAAAAGGGTGCCATTGACGGTGGCTATGATCTGACCTTCGTCACCATGCCTGACAACGAGGTTCTTATTGAAGAAGGTTTCCAAGCAGCCGATGATTACAATTGCTACTATTATTTCCCCGAAAACTTCTCGCTTGCTGAGGAGTGCAACGCGTATGTTGGGACACTGTTTCAGGGAAGACCCTGCATCGGCTATGAAAAGCAAAGAGCCTATTCAAGCAGGCTGATTCCGATGGATGCCCATGCGGACAGCCAGCATTATCTGACCAATGGCGGTGTGCTCCGTCAGGACAACAACGAGCTGACGGCAATCTATCTGGTCAATATATACGACACATCTGTCCGCAGCGATGTCTTTGCGATGGGTTCTGCGGTTAATGGAATGCCGATCACCAAGGTCGAAGGCACCTGCACAACTTATAGGCCCTGCATCGTCCTCGGCGACTACGTCCGCGTGGTAGAGGATGGTGCATTCACCGAGGGCAAGGGCAAGCCCATCAGTGAGATCTACGCGCCCGCATGCCTTGAGCGGCTTCCTGAAAACCTTCCCGTCCAGCCCGGCGTCACCACCATCTATGGCACGACCGGTACTTACGCCGAGCAGTACGCAAAGCAGCACGGGCTGAAATTCCTTGACATGGAGAAGACACCCTTCGTTGACGTTCCGGAAAACGAATGGTATTTCCCGTATGTCCATGATGTCTACTGGCTCGGCCTGATGAACGGCACGAGCGAAACCACCTTCGAGCCGCAGGCCACCACGACCCGCGCAATGGTCGTTCAGGTGCTCTACAACATGTCCGGCCGCCCGAGCGGCTACGTGCTGAAGGCCTTCGACGATGTCGCGGAGGGCCAGTGGTACTACGATGCCGTCAACTGGGCCAAGGCAGTCGGCGTCTGCAACGGCACGAGCGAGACGGAATTCTCTCCGAACGACCCCGTGACCCGCGAGCAGCTGGCGGCCTTCCTGTACCGCTACACTGTGCTGTGCGGCTATACCTGCATTGCGAGCGGCAATCTTTCGGGCTTTAGTGACAGCAACCGGATTTCCGATTACGCGCGCGAGCCGATCCAGTGGGCCGTCGGCGCCGGTATCATCAACGGCACCTCCGCGACCACCCTCGAACCCCTCAGCAACGCAACCCGCGCCGAAATCGCAACCATGCTCTGCCGCTTGGTAGACTTCTTCAATAACAACTAATAAACCGGACACCCATCAGCCCCTGCAAGGCCAAACGCCCTGCAGGGGCTGATTACAGAATAACAAGCAGAACGATCCCGCAAATCACAATCAGTCCTGCTGCGAGCCAGACAAGGCGCTTTTCCCGGCCTGCTGCTGCGGCGCTCTGCGGGAGAAGGTTGGCGCGCCGCAGGCCCTGTGTCAGCGGGCGGTACAGCAGCAGCGCCAGCGCACTGTTGAGCGTGCTTTTCAGCAGATTAAACGGAAGAAAGACCGGCAGCAGCATTGCCGCAACGTCGACGCGCGGCGTCCCCATATACAGCGGCGTCAGGAGGTAATTCCACAGCAGCATAACGCCGGTCATGGAAACGATACCCGCCAGCAACCCCAGCACCGCGCCGGAGAGCGTGCGCTTTTTCTTGTACACCAGCGCTGCGACGCAGGCAAAGGCGGCGCTGCTGAGAAAATTCATCACAAAGCCGATCAGCCCCGTGTCGCTGATGGTCAGCATTTCCAGAAGCGACACCAGCGCGGAGATCACGGCGGCGGCCATCGGCCCATACAGGAAGCCGCCGAGCACGATCACCACGTCCTTCGGCTCGTATTCGAGAAAAAGGAACACCGGCACACGCAGCACCGCCACGGCTACGAATGCCAGCGCGGTCAGCATGGCCAGCACGCTCAGCCGTTTTGTTTTCTCCTGTTTCATTGCAAAACCTCCATGAAAAATGCCCGAAGTGAACACTTCGGGCATTAAAAATGCAAAAAACGCAACTTCTTTCATCCTGACTTGGAGCGCTTGCGGCAGACTGCTTCTGCCATAGAGGCTCCTTACAGTCGGTTTCGGAATTGCACCGAATCCTGCGCCGAGGCGCTCGCGGACTGTCACCGCCGATCGGGATTTTCACCCTGCCCTGAAGGATATGACGCGCTGCCACGATGTCCGCAGCCGCTTTTTCTGCATTGTATCAGAATTTTCAAAAGGATGCAACCTTTTTTTCTGTGCCAAATTATGCTATACTACCCCTCGGAGGCGGTCGGTGTCTGTTCCGTCTCGCTCGGCGCCTCGCT
>CAKUNB010000161.1 GCA_934668285.1 uncultured Oscillospiraceae bacterium
GCGGTCATTACCGGCGCGGGTGGTATTATCTGCGGCGTTATGGCGCGGGAGATGGCGAAGAAGGGCGCGAAGGTCGCGCTGCTGGATCTGTTCGTTGAAAGCGCGCAGAAGATTGCCGACGAGATCAACGCCGCGGGCGGCGATGCGATTGCCGTCAAGGCCAACGTTCTTGACCGCGCCAGCCTCGAGGAGGCGCGCGACGCGGTCGTGGCCAAGTACGGCCACATCGACATTCTCATCAACGGCGCGGGCGGCAACAAGAAGCAGGCGACGGTCTCTTCGGAGCTGGACTTCTTCCACCTCGACGTGGACGCCTTCAAGTGGGTCTTTGACCTCAACGTCACCGGCGCGGTGCTCACGACCATGGTCTTCGGCGAGCTGCTTGCAAAGCAAGGCTCCGGCAACGTCATCAACATCGCCTCCATGGCGACCTACCATCCTCTGACCAACACCGTCGCCTACTGCGGCGCGAAGGCCGCCGTGGCCAACTTCACCGAATGGATGGCGACCCATTTCAACCAGAACTACAGCAAGAACATCCGCGTCAACGCAATCGCGCCGGGCTTCCTGCTGACCACGCAGAACAGGTTCCTCATGCAGAAGGAGGACGGTTCCCCCACCGACCGCGGCCAGCGCGTGCTCAACAAGACTCCCATGGGCCGCTACGGCGACCCCGAGGAGATGGCCGGTCCGGTCATCTGGCTCTGCTCCGAGGCGGCATCCTTTGTCAACGGCGCAGTCATTCCCGTGGACGGCGGCTTCTCGTCGTTCTGGGGCATCTGATAGGAGGAAAAAACAATGGCAAAAATCAAGCTGGAAAATCTGAAGAAGTTCTGCAAGGAGGCTCTGGTCAAAGAGGGCATGAAGGAGGAATATGCCGAGCTGACCGCTCGCGTTCTGTCCGAAACGGATGCCTTCGGCACCAACTCCCACGGCACCAAGAATCTGTATAACTACATCCGCAAGTTCCGCGTCGGCGGTATCGATATCCACGCCGAGCCGGAGGTCATCGCCGAAGGCCCCTCCTTTGCCGCAATGGACGCCCACAAGGCGCTGGGTATGATCCCCTCCGTCAAGGCCATGGAACTTGCCTGCGAAAAGGCGCTCAAGACCGGCATTGCCATCGTCACGGTGCGCAACAGCTGCCACTTCGGCGCGGCCGGTTACTATGCTAACATCGCAGCGAAAAAGGGTCTGATCGGACTTTCCATGTCCAACGTCGACCCCAACATGACAGCCCCCGGTGCTCGCGGGATGCTGCTGGGTAACAACCCCTTTGCCTATGCGGCTCCCGCGAACACCACCCCCAGCGTTTTCCTCGACATTGCAATGAGCAACGTCGCCTCCCTCAAGGTCGTGCAGGCCCGCAAGGACGGCAAGCAGATCCCCGATACGTGGATCGTCGATAAGGACGGCCTGCCCACCACCGACCCGAGCCACTACCCCGAGGAGGGCGCCATGCAGCCCATGGCCGCCCACAAGGGCTACGGCCTTGCAATTATGGTCGAGCTGCTGACCGGCATTCTCTCCGGTGGCTGCACCTCCATGGGCGGCGAGATCGTCTCGTGGTGCTTCGAGCTGGAAAAGCCGAACAATGTCTGCCACACCTTTATCGCCATTGACCCGACCAAGTTCCTCGGTACCGAGAAGGTCGCCGACCGTGTCGAGGCCATGGCTGACACCCTGCGCGCCGCTCCCAAGGCCAAGGGCGCGACCCGCATCTACACCCCGGGCGAGATCGAATGGAGCAAGCACCATGTCGTCGACGAGGAGGGCTTCACCATCCCCGCCGACGTGGAGGCCTCGCTGCAGCAGCTCGCTGCCGATACCGGCATTGCCCTGCCGCTGGAATAAGAAGGAGGCGCAATGACCATGGATGTTATGAAGCGTCTGGCGCTGGCCGGTGTCGTACCGGTCGTCGTGCTGGAAAATGCCAAGGATGCCGTTCCCACCGCAAAGGCGATGGTCGCAGGCGGCATTGATGTCATGGAAATCACCTTCCGCACCGCCGCCGCTGCCGATTCCATCAAGGCCGTCAGCGAGGGCTGCCCCGAGATGCTCGTGGGCGCAGGCACCGTCATTACGCTCGAGCAGTGCAAGAAGGCCGTCGAATCCGGCGCGAAGTTCATCGTCGCCCCCGGCTTTGACGAGGAGGTCGTGCGCTGGTGCGTGGAAAACAATGTTCCCGTCACCCCCGGCTGCGTCACTCCGACCGAAATTATGGCGGCCATGAAGCTCGGCCTGAAGGTCGTAAAGTTCTTCCCGGCGGGCGTTTACGGCGGCCTTTCGGCCATGAAGGCGCTCTCCGGCCCCTTCGGCGGGATCAAGTTCATCCCGACCGGCGGCGTCAACGCGCAGAATCTGGCCGAGTACATCTCCGCGCCGTTTATCCACGCCGTCGGCGGCAGCTGGGTGTGCCCGAAGGCGGATATCACTGCGGGGAACTTTGAAAAGATCACCGCCCTGTGTAAGGAAGCCCGCCGCAGCATCCTCGGCTTTGAGGTCGCGCACATCGGCGTCAACTGTCCGGATGCGGACGCCTCGGCGGCGGTCTGCGGCCTTCTGAACGACGCCTTCGGCTTTGAGACGAAGCTGGGCAATTCCTCGAACTTCTCCACCTCGGCCATTGAGGTCATGAAGACGAACTACCTCGGCGCCAACGGCCATATCGCCATCCACACCAACCGCATCGACATTGCGGTCGCGGAGCTGGAGAAGGCGGGCTACGCCGTCGACCCCGAGACGGCAAAGTACAAGGGCGACCGCATGATCGCGGTGTACCTGAAGCAGGAATTCGGCGGCTTTGCCGTGCATCTGCTGCAGAAGTAAGGAGGACGCTATGAAATATTTGACCTTTGGCGAGATCATGCTCCGCCTGCGCGCGCCCGGCCATGAGCGCTTTTTCCAGAGCAACATGATGGAGGCCACCTTCGGCGGCGGCGAGGCCAACGTGGCCGTGTCGCTGGCAAACTACGGCGAGGACGCGGCGTATCTGACCGTTCTGCCGGAAAATGCGCTGGGCGACGAGTGCGTCAAGGAGCTGCGCCGCTTCGGCGTGGACACGAAGCGCATTCTGCGCGGCAAGGGCCGGATGGGCATCTACTTCCTCGAGGCCGGCGCGAACCAGCTGCCGAGCAAGGTCGTCTACGACCGCGCGGATTCGGCCATTGCGCTGGCAAAGCCCGGCGACATTGACTGGGACAAGGCCTTTGATGGCATCGGCTGGTTCCATATCACGGGCATCACGCCCGCCATCTCCGAGAGCGCGATGGAGCTGTCGCTGGAATCGGTGAAGGAGGCGAAGAAGCGCGGCATCACCGTCTCGTGCGACCTGAACTACCGCAAGAACCTGTGGAAGTACGGCAAGAAGGCCGCCGAGGTCATGCGGGAGCTGGCAAAGTACGTGGACGTGGCCGTGGCCAACGAGGAGGACGTACAGAAGTCGCTGGAAATCACGACGGATGTGAACGTGGAATCGGGCGAGCTGAGCCGCGACAAGTATAAGGAGCTGGGCGACAAGGTGCTGGCGGCGTATCCGGACATGAAGATGATCGCCATCACGCTGCGCGAGAGCCACAGCGCGGACTGGAACGGCTGGGCAGCGTGCCTGAACGACCGCGAGCACTTCTATGTGTCGAAGAAGTACGAGATCCGCGATATCATTGACCGCGTCGGCGGCGGCGACAGCTTCGCCGGCGGCCTGATCTACGGCCTGAACCATTACGAGGACAAGCAAACCGCCCTCGAATTCGCCGTCGCTGCCAGCTGCCTCAAGCACAGCATCATCGGCGACTTCAACCGCGTCTCCGCCCCCGACGTAGAAAAACTCATGGGCGGCGACGGAACAGGCAGAGTCCAGAGATAAC
>CAKUNB010000162.1 GCA_934668285.1 uncultured Oscillospiraceae bacterium
GCAGCTCCAACGCAATGGGCTTTGAGGCCGTTGCCGCTGGCGTTGTCGCAACTCAGAATGGCGGTACCATTGAGAATTGCGCTTCCTACGTTACTGTCACAAACCTTCACAAGCAGGGTCGCAGCGGCGGTGTTGCCGGTTCTGTCAGCAGCACGACGGTCTCCGGCTGCTACAACGCCGGTACGCTGACCGGCGGCATGTCCATTGCCGGTATCGCCGGATATTGTGGTGGTACGTCCACGATCACAAATTGCTATAACATCGGCGTGCTGGTCGGTGAAGATAATGTACAGTCGGAATCCTATTCTACCTTTAACCATATCGCCGGTATTGCCAGCAACGTTAGTGAGTATTCCACTTCCACAATTTCCAACTGCTACAATGTTGGCACGATTGCCAATAGAGATAAGTACTCCCGCGTCGGCGCGATTGCGTCCTTGCGCGGCGCTGCGAGCTTTAGCAATTGCTTCTTCCTCGAAGCCGATGAGCTGAAGGGCGTCGGTAGCGGTTTGTTCGACGGCATTACAGCGGTGAGCTTGGAAACACTTACATCTGCTGATATGCCTGCAAATCTGGGCGAGGCCTACAAGGCCAACACCGGCTGCGGCAATCTCGGCCCGATCCTGACGTGGCAGACCGTAACGGAGCACAGCTTCACGAACGCGCCTTCCGATCAGGTCGCCACTGAGGCCACCTGCACCGAGCCTGCGACCTACTATGTCAAGTGCGACAACTGCGGTGCGGTCAGCACGGAGCTGACCGTTGCGGTGGGCGAAGCGAACGGTCATAGCTTCACCACGGCGGCCTCCGAGCAGAAGGCCAGCGACGCGACCTGCACCGAGCCTGCGAAGTACTACGTCAAGTGCGACAACTGCGATGCGGTCAGCGAAACTGTGACGGTCGCGGTCGGCGAGCCGAACGGACACAAGGCCGGTGCGGCGGTTCGTGAGAACGAGGTTGCTGCGACTTGTGTTGCGGGCGGCAGCTACGACGAGGTCGTCTACTGCTCCGTCTGCAAGACCGAAATGACCCGCGAGGCCAAGACGACCGACGCGCTTGGTCACGACTACGTTGACCACGCTGCACAGGCGGCCACCTGCACCGAAAAGGGCTGGGAGGCCTATCAGACCTGCACGCGCTGCGACTACACGAGCTACAAGGAAATCCCCGCCAAGGGTCACACTGAGGTCATCGACGCGGCAGTCGAGGCCACCTGCACCGAGCCGGGCAAGACCGAGGGCAAGCACTGCTCCGTTTGTAATGCAGTTCTCGTCGAGCAGAAGGTCATTCCCGCGAAGGGCCATACCGAGGTCGTCGATGCGGCGGTCGAGCCGACTTGCACCGAGCCGGGCAAGACCGAGGGCAAGCACTGCTCCGTTTGTAATGCAGTTCTCGTCGAGCAGAAGGTCATTCCCGCAAAGGGTCACACCGAGGTCGTCGATGCGGCCGTCGAGCCGACCTGCACCGAGCCCGGCAAGACCGAGGGCAAGCACTGCTCCGTTTGCAATGAGATTCTCGTTGCGCAGACCGAGGTTCCTGCAAAGGGCCACAAGTATGAAAACGGCGTTTGCACCGTCTGCGGCGCAGCCGATCCCGAGTATGTCCCTGCGTGGGTCAATCCCTTCAAGGATGTAAAGGAATCCGACTGGTTCTATGACGGCGTGAAGTTCTCCAACCAGAACGGCCTGTTTAACGGCACCGAGGTCGATACCTTCAGCCCCGAGAACGCTATGACTCGCGCCATGCTCGTCACCGTCCTGTGGCGGCTCGACGGCAAGGCCGAGGCCAAGAATCCCTGCACCTTCACCGACGTCTCCGCGAAGCAGTACTACACCGAGGCAGTCGCATGGGCGGCCGAGAACGGCATCGTCAACGGCATCGGCGATAACAAGTTCGATCCGGACGGTGAAGTGACCCGCGAACAGGTTGCTGCCATTCTGTTCCGCTACGCGGCCAAGAAGGGCATCGACACCACCAAGCGCGCCGACCTGAGCGTCTTCCCCGATGCAGATCAGGTCAGCGGTTACGCGCAGGACGCACTGGCATGGGCCAACGCGGCAGGCCTGATCAACGGCACGAAGGAGGGCAAGCAAATCCTCCTCGCCCCGACGGCCAACGCCACCCGCGCACAGGTCGCCGCCATTCTCACGCGTTATATTCAGAACATCGTAGAATAGTCCGTACCACAAATCTGCGGGCAGCGCGGCACACGCGCTGTCCGCAACGCAGCAAAGGAGAACCGCATGAAAAAATTATTTGCATGGCTGCTGCTTGTCGCGATGATCCTCTCCGTTCTGCCGGCCGCCGCGTTTGCGGCCAGGCAGAACGAGGCCGCTCCGATTCCGGAGGCCGCGAAGGAGAAGAATCTCGGCTTCAAGAGCACAAGCTTCGCAGAGAACAATACCTACCGCTATGCGGACGATGAAACCGTCCGTGCAATCGTCGTGCTCGAGGACGCGCCTGCCGCTGAGGTTGCGCAGTCCGAAAGCGCCCGCCAGACCAGAAGGCTGGAAAGTGCGCACAAGAACGTCCGCCGCGCCATGCGCGGGATTTCGTATGAAATGGCATACGAATTCACTACGCTGCTCAACGGCTTCAGCTGCGACGTGGCCTACGGCGATCTGGACAAGATCGCGGCCATCGACGGCGTTGAGGCGGTTTATATTGCCAACACCTATTCCGTCCCCGACGTTGACACCGCCAAGGACACCATCCAGATGAATAACGCAGGCGGCGCAACCGGCAACACTGCCGCCAACGCCAAGGGCTACAACGGCGACGGCATGGTCATCGCCATTCTGGATACCGGCGTCCGCCTGACGCATGAAGTATTCCAGAACACCGACCTTCTGATAAATCCCGCTCTGACCGCCGCCGACGTTTCCAAGGTGGAAACAGCCGGTAAGTACATCAGCGAGAAGATCCCGTTTGCCTATGACTATGCCGACAAGGACAGCGACGCGTCGGACAATAATGGCCACGGCACGCACGTCGCTGCCATTGCTGCGGGTTATAAGGCCGGTTCGGACGGCGCGGTGGAATTCACCGGCGCAGCGCCTGCCGCGCAGATTCTCGCAATGAAGATTTTCAGCGACAGTTCCACGGGTACAAGCTCCGACGTTTATTTCGCCGCAATGGAGGATGCCTATAAGCTCGGCGCGGATGTCATCAATATGTCCATCGGCGCGCAGAACGGCTTTACCTATGACAAGGACCTCGAAACTGAGCTGTTCGGCAACATCTACCAGCGTCTGTCCGATGCCGGTGTCGTCGTCTGCGTTGCGGGCGGCAATGAGTATTCGATGGTGAAGCACGCCAAAGACGGCGTGATCGATGCGGAATACACTGACTACGGCACCGTTGCTTCTCCGTCGACCTACACCGGTGCGGTTTCCGTGGCCTCCGCAGACAACGAGGCCTATCTGACCTACGTGCTGGAGATCGGCGGCGACGAAAACAGCCTCATTGCCTATGTCGATTCCTCCAATGAAAGCTCTACCACTGCCGGCCTGTGGTACAAAAAGTTTGCCGGTACGACCTATGACTACGTCGTCGTCCCCGGCAACGGCGAGCCGGCCGACTACAACGGACTTAACGTGACCGGCAAGATCGCCCTCGTCACGCGCGGCGGCATCAACTTTGAGGATAAGGTCAACAACGCCGCCGCCAAGGGCGCCATCGGCTGCATTATCTGCGATAACGTCGTCGGTCTGCCCATCAGTATGCAGATCAGCAAGTTCGCCATTCCGGCCATTTCCGTTATCAAGAGCGCAGGCGAGGCGATGAAGGCGGCCGAGACCAAGACCATCACCACCGTTGCAGACCGTGTGAACGTTGAAAGCGAAATCACCGACGGCGCATATACC
>CAKUNB010000163.1 GCA_934668285.1 uncultured Oscillospiraceae bacterium
AATGCACAGGCCGTCCGGTGTTTCCGATTGATCCAAAATTGGGAACCGCCCCTCGCGCTGCACATACTCCTCCGGAGAATTCGCAGTAATCTCGATGATCTCCCGCTTCGCATGGCGATTGCCGCCGCAGGGATTGATGGTTTCGATCACAACTTCGTATTCATTCATATCAAGTCTCCTATCAAAATCAAAAAAAGCTCTTGACCGTTCGGAGCGTGCCGTCGGCCACCTCGCTGAGGGCAAGAAATTCGCCCGCGCGGCTGTAGACGCGGTAGCGGCCCGATGCGTGCGTGGTGGAAAAAGACGCGCCGTTGCGGCAGCATTTTTCCTGCGCCGGTGTCAGCGTCAGCGCCGGAACGGCGGAAAACAGGCTGTCGATCGGCCGCAGCAGCGCCTCCGGCTGGGGAGTTGCAATGATCGCGTCCAGCGGGATCGCCTCGGCCTCGCCGTAGGCCCCCGCCTGTACCCGCCGCAGCGCCGCCATGCAGCCGCCGCAGCCGAGCGCCGCGCCGATATCATGGCAGAGCGTCCGGACGTAAGTCCCCTTGGAGCAGTGGATATACAGCCGCGCCGTCGTACCGTCGAAGTCGAGCAGCTTTAACTCAAATACCGTGATCGTGCGCGGGGTGCGCTCGACTTCTTTGCCCTTGCGGGCAATCTCATAAAGCTTCTTGCCATTGATTTTTACGGCGGAATACATCGGCGGCAGCTGCTGCTGCTCGCCGAGGAAGCCGTTCAGCGTCGTTTCCAGAGCTTCGCGCGTGACCGTCGCACTCCGCTGAGAAAGAACAGTGCCGGTCGTGTCCTGCGTGTCGGTCACGATGCCGAGGAGCAGATCGGCGACATAGGCCTTCTCCGCGTGTTCAAAAAATTCGACCGCGCGGGTCGCGCGTCCGAAGAAAACGGGCAGAACGCCGGTGGCCATCGGGTCGAGCGTGCCGCCGTGGCCGACGCGCTTTTCGTGAAAGACACCGCGCAGCTTGGCGACAACGTCCTGACTCGTCCAGCCGGACGGCTTGTCCACGATCAGAATTCCTGTGGCCATCAGAGCACTCCCATCTCCGCCAGCACTTGCAGGACAGCCGCCTTGGCCTCGGCAATGCCGCCGGACACCGTCGCGCCCGCCGCCGCCCGATGGCCGCCGCCGCCGAGCGCCCGACAGATCGCCGACGCGTCATAGCGCGGCGAGGTGCGGACGGAGAGCTTGCCGTCGCCGCGCTCGTCGCGGATCATAATGCCAATCTCGACGCCCGCAATTTCGCGCCCGAAGCCGGAAATATCGTCGATATCGTCCTCCGTAATGCCGAGCGCCGCCCGCGTTTCGTTCGGAAGCCGCGAGATTGCAACCAGCCCGTCGGCGTAGAACTCCGTCATTTCGGTCAGATAGGCCTCCAGCTTGAGCCGCGCGAGGCGCTTGGTCATAAACATGACCTGATTGATCGCAAAGGTGTCCGCGCCGCAGTCCTTGCAGTAGGCCGCCGCGCGGAGGGTGTTCGCGGTCGTGTTGCTGTAGCGGAAGCAGCCGGTGTCGGTCGAAATTGCACAGTAAAGCGCCTCCGCAATCCGCCGGTCGGGCGTGACGTTCAGCTCACGCAGCACCTCGAGAATGATCTCGCCGCAGGCGGCAGCGTCCGGATCGACATAGCTGCGTGCCGCATAGCCGTCATTGCTTCCATGATGATCGATGGCAAGCGCGGTGCGCTGCGCCAGCGCCTCATAGCCATATGGAAACAACCCGCTTGCCGCGATGTCGACCGCGACAATGCAGGCGTCATCCTCCACACCGTCGGCCGTCAGACCATCCAGATAGGGGCGGAATTTTGCCGTAAACTGGGGATTTTCCAGAATATATGCGCGCTTGCCGAGCTGCCGCAGGCCGCCGCACAGCGCGGCGGCGCAGCCGATGGTGTCGCCGTCCGGACGGCGGTGGGTCACGATGCAGTAATGATCCCCGCTGCGCAGAAATCCGGCGGCCTCAGGAATCGTGATGCTCCGCTTCATCGTCGTCCTCCCGAATGTCCAGCTTGGAGAGAATGTCGAGAATGTGCGCGCCATGGGTGATGGAATCGTCGGCCACCCACTGCAGCTCCGGCGTATAGCGCAGCTGTAAGGTGCGGCCCAGCTCGCGGCGCAGATAACCGGCCGAGGATTTCAGCCCCGCCAGCGTTTCCTTGGTATATTCCTTATCCAGCAGCGAAACGTAGACCTTCGCATAGCGCAGATCGGGCGTTGTTTCGACGCGGGTGATGGACAGCATGGTTTTCTGGACGCGGGGGTCCTTCAGCTCGCGCAGCAGGTCTGCCAGCTCGCGCTGAATCTCCTCATTGATGCGCCCGATACGATTGGATGCCATAAAATGGGTTCCTCCTTTAAGAAAGCTACCGCAGGGCGGGCGTTTTTCGTCCACCCTGCGGGTCATATCAATCAGTCAGCGGGGAATCTCCTCCATGACGTAGCACTCGAAGATGTCGCCTTCCTTGATGTCGTTGAACTTTTCGATGGACATACCGCACTCGTAGTTCTGTGCAACTTCCTTGACGGAGTCCTTGAAGCGCTGCAGGGAGCCGATATTGCCCTCATAGATGACGATATTGTCGCGCAGGACGCGCACCATACCGTCGCGGGTGATCTTGCCATCCTTGACGTAGCAGCCGGCAATCGTGCCGATAGCGGAAACCTTGTAGGTCTGGCGCACCTCGGCATGGCCGATGATCGCCTCGCGGTACTTCGGGGCCAGCATACCCTTCATGGCCGCCTCGATCTCGTCGATCGCGTCATAAATCACGCGGTACATGCGCAGGTCGACATTTGCGCGCTGCGCCGAGGCGGCAGCCGCCGGATCGGGCCGGACGTTGAAGCCGACAATAATCGCGTTGGACGTGGAGGCCAGCAGGATATCGGATTCGTTGATCGCACCGACCGCCGCGTGAATGACGCGGACGCGGACCTCTTCATTGCTGAGCTTTTCGAGGCTGGCCTTGACTGCCTCGGCGGAACCTTGCACGTCAGCCTTGACGATGAGGTTCAGCTCCTTCATCTCGCCCTCCTGCATCTTGGCAAAGAGGTTATCCAGCGTGACCTTGCTGTTGAGCTTCGCGGCGGCGTCCTTTTCTGCCTGCTTGCGCTGCTCCACGAGCTGGCGGGCCATACGCTCGTCGGCAACGGCGTTGAACTCATCGCCGGGTGCGGGCGTTTCGGCCAGACCGGTGATCTCGACCGGGATGGAAGGACCGGCCGCCTGAATGGCCCTGCCCTTGTCGTCCGTCATAACACGGACTCTGCCGACGGTAGTACCGGCGATGATCAGATCACCCTTATGCAGGGTGCCGTTCTGCACGAGCAGGGTCGCAATCGGGCCGCGGTTTTTGTCCAGACGGGCCTCGATAACCGTACCCTTGGCCGCGCGGTTCGGATTGGCCTTGAGATCAGCCAGCTCGGCGGTCATGATAACGGTTTCCAGCAACTCGTCGATGCCCTGGCCGGTCTTGGCGGAGATACGCACGACCTCGGTGTCGCCGCCCCATTCCGCCGGGACAAGCTCATGCTCGGTCAGCTGAGTCAGAACGCGGTCGGGGTTCGCGCCGGGCTTATCCATCTTATTGACGGCGACGATGATGGGAATATTCGCCGCCTTGGCGTGGTTAATCGCCTCAATCGTCTGCGGCATGATGCCGTCGTCGGCGGCGACAACCAGAATGGCGATATCGGTGCACATCGCGCCGCGGGCGCGCATCGAGGTAAATGCGGCGTGGCCCGGGGTGTCGAGGAAGGTGATGGGCTGGCCATTGATCTCGACGGTGTAAGCGCCGATGTGCTGCGTGAT
>CAKUNB010000164.1 GCA_934668285.1 uncultured Oscillospiraceae bacterium
CTCCAGAATCAGGCCATCGAGCAGTGGATTCTTGAGGGCGTTGACGCCGTGATCCTGACCCCCTGTGACTTCTACGCCTGCAAGGACGGTCTGGAAGCGCTGCACGAGGCGGGCATTCCCGTCATCACCCTCGACGCGCCTCCCTGCGCCGGTGAGGTCGATGCCTGTGTCGTTTACGACGCGGTCGAGCAGGGCCGCCAGGCAGGCGACGCGCTGCGCGAGTACCTGCTGGCAAACGGCAGCGACATGAACGGCACGATCTACTACGGCACGCTTCCCTTTGTCCATCCGAACGCCGTAACCCGTGAGAAGGGCTTCTTTGCGGCCTTCGCCGACTACCCCAACATCACCATCAAGGCGCTCACCGGCGAATCCCCCGAGGATCACTACACCGCGTTTGAGGGCATCGTCGCAGGCGACGATTCCATTCTCGGTCTGTGGGGCCTGTACTCCTCGGCGACCTACGGCATCATGAACGTCGTCAAGGCCTCCGGCAAGAACTACCCCATCACCTCCGTCGATAACGACCGCGTCATCCTCGAAGGCATCTATAACGGCGAGGTTCTCGGCTCGAGCTGCTACTCCGCCGTGGAAGGCTCCCGTCTGGCGCTGATGCTCACGATCAACTTGCTTGAGGGCAAGGAAGTCCCCGCCATTCTCTATCAGACCAACACCTTCATCACCAAGGACAACGTCGAGGATATGTTCCCCACCTACTACGGCGAAGGCAAAACGCTTGCCGACTACATGGCTGGCAAATAATCATTCGATTTCCCCGCAAGGCTCAATGGCTCATCGTGTGCGGCACCGCCGCAGCGATTGTACCATATTTCCGCAAGTCAGCAAAAAAACAAAATTATGGAGGAAACAAAATGAAAAAGCTTATTGCCCTGCTGCTGGCAGCGATCATGATTTTCGCTCTTGCAGCCTGCTCCCCCGCCACCCCCGACCCGACCGATGCACCGAAAACCGAAGAAACCCCGTCCACTGACGCTCCCGCCCCCACCGATGACACCCCCGTGGAGCCCGACGCTCCGGTCAACCCGAATCTGGCCGACTTTGTTGACTATGTCGATCAGAAGTGGGACATAAACGAGTACTACACCTCCAAGGGCGTGGAATGCGACGCCTCCATCCGCGGCACCGAGTGGGTCGTCAACGTCCCCGACGTTTTCACCACCGAAATGCCCAAGGCTGACAAGGAATACACCATCGGCTTCTCCCTGTACTACTCCGTCGACGAGGTCGGCGCAATGATCATGGAGACCATCAAGGAGAGCGCAAAGGAATGCGGCGTCAACCTGCTGACCAACGACGCCAACTACGACCAGAACCTGCAGAACCAGGCCGTCGAGCAGTGGATCCTCGAAGGCGTTGACGGCGTGATCATCTGCCCGTGCGACTTCTACGGCGTGCAGGGCGCTCTCGACGCGCTGAAGGAAGCGAACATTCCTGTCATCGTGTTCAACCCCGCGCTGGCCGGCGAATTTGACGCGGTCTGCATGTCCGAGTGCTGCGAACAGGGCGAAATGGCTGCACAGCTTCTCATTGACCACCTGCTGGCAAACGGCAGCGACATGAAGGGCGTTGTCGTCTTCCAGACGCTTCCGTTCACCCATCCGAACGCCGCTACCCGTGCCAAGGGCTTCAAGGACGCATTCGCTGATTATCCCGACATCGAGATCGTCGAGCTGACCGGCACCTCCCCCGAGGATCACTACACCGCGTTTGAAGGCGCTCTGATGAACTACGGCGACGAGCTGATCGGCGCGTTCGGCCTGTACTCCTCCGCCACCATCGGCATGATGAACGCCGCGCAGGCTGCCGGCTCCGATGTGCCCATCACCTCCATCGACAACGACAAGGTCATCCTCGAGGCCATCTACGAGGGCAAGCTCCTCGGCTCCTGCTGCTACTCCTCCACCGCTCCGATCAAGTGGTGCCTGAGCCAGCTCGTCAACAAGCTCAACGGCGCTGAAATCCCCACCGTCATGTTCTATGCCAACACCCTCGTCACCAAGGACAACGTCGAGGATATGTTCGAGTTCTACTACAACGGCAAGACGCTGGCCGACTACATGGCAGGCGTTGTCGACTGAGCCAATTCCAAAAAAGCATCCCGCGGGCAATGCCCGCGGGACTTGAAAAATCACTTTAGCGAGGTATTTTAACATGAAAAACATTCCCGAACTGATCGTCATGCTGACCCACAACGACCGCACCGTTACCAACGCCATCGAAGTTTTCGAGGGCGCGAAGAACTCCAAGGCCAAGTACTGGGGCTTTAAGGAAGTCGGCATTCCTGAAGAGGAAATGACCGACCTCGTCAAGCGCATGAAGGCCGCCGGTAAGACCACCTTCCTCGAGGTCGTGGACTACACCGAGGAGGGCTGCGTCGAGGGTGCCCGCATTGCGGCGCGCTGCGGCTTTGATATCCTGATGGGCACGATGTATTTTGACTCCGTCAAGAAGGTTGCGGACGAGGCCGGCATCAAGTATATGCCGTTCGTCGGCGATATCTCCGGCCGTCCCTCCGTGCTCAACGGCACAATTCAGGGCATGATCGACGAGGCCAACAATCTGGTCGATACGAAGGGCATCAAGGGTTTTGACCTGCTCGGCTACCGCTACACCGGCGACGCCGTGAAGCTCAACGCAGAGTTTGTCAAGCATGTCCGCGGCGACGTCTGCCTCGCGGGCAGCGTGGCCTCCTTCCAGCGCCTCGACGAGGTCAAGGCGACCGGCGCGTGGGCCTTCACCATCGGCGGCGCGTTCTTCGAAAACAAGTTCGGCGAGGGCCTGACCTTCGGCGAGCAGATCGATGTCGTCATTGACTACATGAACAAGTAAGCTTTCGTCGTGCAGGGAACGCAAATTTCCCTGCACGGCGGAAACGCTATCACATTATAGGAGGAACAACATGAGAGTTTTAGCGTTTGGCGCCCATCCCGATGATATTGAATTCCGCATGGCCGGTACGCTGGCAAAATACGCCGCCCGCGGCGACGAGGTCTATATGTGCGTCGCGACCGACGGTCAGATCGGCTCCTACGGCATGAGCCGCCAGGAAATCGCCGAAATGCGGCACAAGGAAGCACAGGCCTCCTGTGACGTGATCGGCGCGCATCTGATCTGGCTCGGCTACGAGGACGAAATGCTGTTTGACAACCGCGAAACCCGTATGGCCTTCATCGAGGCCGTCCGTATCGCCCGTCCGGACGTCATTCTCGCACCCCCGAAGTTTGTCGACTACAATCAGGACCACGACATCACCGGCTATCTTGCCTTTGAAGCCCGCGTCCTTGCAACCGTCAAGCTGATGGAGACGGAGCATCCGGTCATCGACCATCTGCCTCCCATCTTCACCTGCACCGCCCTCGGCGGCATGGCCAACAAGACCAATCCGCAGTACTTTGTCGACATCACCGACACCTATGACACCAAGATCAAGATGATGAAGTGCCACGCCTCCCAGGTCGGCGCGTGGTCTGCCGATGCCTTCGGTGTCAGCTATCTCGACATGATCGACGCAGAGACGAAGTTCTACTGCGCCGCCTGCGGCACGCCCGGCTGCCAGCGCGTCGAGGCCTACAGCCTCGCCACCGACTGGCCCATCATCGCCGGTGCCCACCTGCTGCTGCCCTAAACCAACCACCAACAACGCCCGTGCCGGCTTTGGCACGGGCGTTGTCATACTAGAATCTGTTAAAAAGCTTGAAAAGCTTTTTATAGCGCCAAAGGCGCGTCAGATTCTGCATGAGACGGC
>CAKUNB010000165.1 GCA_934668285.1 uncultured Oscillospiraceae bacterium
CTCCTCTCCGACGCGGTCTACACGCTGGATTATCCGCTGATGCAGGGCATTTTATTTGTCACAACGGGCATTATGACGCTCTCTATCATTCTGACGGATATCGTCTGCATTCTCATCGACCCGCGCGTCCGGTTGGGAGGTGAGGCGGCATGAAAAAACGCGCCGTCCCGCTGTGGCTGGGACTTGCAATTCTACTTGTCTTCCTCCTTGCGGCGCTGTCTCCGTCGATTTTTACGGGCTACGGGCAGAAGGAAATGTTTGCCCAATGGCTGCCGCCCTCGGCGGAGCATCTGCTCGGCACGAATGCGCTCGGCTACGATATTTTCACCGAGCTGGTCTACGGCACGCGGCAGACGCTGCTTGTCGGCGTTGCCGCCAGCGTTCTGACGCTGCTCCTCGGCGCCCTGATCGGCACGGCGGCAGCGGGTAAGGGTGCGCTTGGCGGCGTTTTCAGCGGAGCGATCAATGTGTTTGTCCTGCTGCCAAAGCTGGTTACAATGATCGTCCTTGCGGCCTTCCTTGGCGGCTCGGGCTGGCGGCTGATCGTGCTTATCGCGCTTTTCAGCTGGGTCGGGACGGCGCGCGCCGTCCGCGCTAAGGTCGTGCACCTCAACGCGCAGCCGTTTATCGAAAACTGCGTCATTCAGGGCTACAGCCGCCGCCATATCGTCTGGCGGCACCTGCTGCCGAATCTCTATGATGTGCTGCTCTCCCGCTTTCTGCTGGGCGTGAACAGCTGTATCATGCTCGAATCCACCCTGAGCTTTCTCGGCTTCGGCGATTTGTACTACCCCACATGGGGCACGATGATCAATTTTGCCTACAAGCGCGGCGCGTTTTTGCGGCAGGCTTATGCCTACCTGCTCTCGCCGGGCGTGTGCATTATGCTGCTGTCGCTGTCGTTTTTCCTGATCAGCCTGTATCTGGAACGCAGACAGAGCGTGATTTATCGCAGTTAGGAGGAAACTGTATGCAAAAGGAATTTTCTGCCCTCTGGGAGCGGTGCGTTCGCTTTCACGGCCATGCCTGCGGCGGGCTTGCGGTGGGCTTCCGCGCGGTGCTCTACGCATGGGAGCTGCTCGGTGGGCGGACGGCGTCCGAGGATGAGGAGCTGGTCTGCGTGGCCGAAACCGACGCCTGCGGTGTCGACGCGATTCAGCAGCTGCTTTCCTGCACGGCGGGGAAGGGGAATCTGATTTTTAACATGCAGGGGAAAAACGCCTTTTCCTTCTACCGCCGCAGCGACGGCAAGGCGTTCCGCCTGCTCCTTCGCCCCACGCCGGAAAAGAGCCGGGACGAGCGCCTCGCGTGGCTGATGGACAGCGATTATCATGAGATGTTCGACGTAAAGCCCGCGCCGCTGCCGGTGCCGGAAAAGGCGCGGATCTTCCGCACCTGCACCTGCGCCGTCTGCGGGGAGCGCTTTGCCGAGAGCTTTGCGCATCTTCAGGACGGCGAGATCGTCTGCTCGGCCTGCTTTTCGCCGTATTCGAGGGGCCTGTGATGGGACTGGAACGACCGTTTGACGATCCGCACGAAGGACCGGCCAGCCAGCTCGGCGGCGCGCGCTGCACGCTTGCGGACTCCGAGGCCGTCCGTCAGGCGCGGGCGCAGGAGCGCTCTGCGGAGAGCCTGCTGGCGCTCGGGAAGGCGCTTGCCCGCCCGCTCCGCTACCGCGAGGCCATCGCGGCCTATACCGAGGCGCTGACGCTCGAGCCGGATAACCGGCAGCTCCTGCGCCTCCGCGCCGGACGCTATCTTACCACACTGCAAAGTTACGAGGCAATTGCAGACTTTTCGCGCTGCCTCGTGCTGGGCGAAGAGAAGCTGGACTGCCTGTACCGCATCGGACTTGCGCACTACTACGCGGGTCGGTATCACTGCGCGGCGGCTGCAATGGAGCAGTGTCTGCCGCTTTGCGATGACGAGATGGAAATTGCTGTGATTTACTGGCACACGCTCAGCGCGGCCCGCACCGGAGAGGAGCCGGCGCTCCTGCGGCGCTACCGCGCCGGTATGGCCGTCGGCCACCACACGGCTTATGAGAAGGCCGTGCGCGTCTGGGCGGGGATAGAGCCGTTTGCCGCCGAGCTGACTGCGCTGGAGGCCGAGCCGGACGATCTGGAGTATTGCATCGCGCTTTACGGCCTTGCCTACCATCCGGCCTGCCGCAGCACCGCAGGCCTCCTCGCCCGCCTCCTGCCGCGCAATGCCTTCTGGCCCTGCTTCTCCTACCTAGCCGCATGGCAAGACGCCTCGCGCCTGCTTGATACCACTTACTGAAAAAACGAGGCCGGGATTGCTCCCGACCTCGTTTCTTTATGCGGCTGGCCCGAGGGTGACGGTAAACAGTCGCTGTAGTTCTGTGTAGTAAAAATACAGGGTGTGGTCGTCCCCGCGCAGGAGGAAGACCGGATTTCCGTTCAGCGCCTTCATTTCCTCCGGCAGCTCGGAGAACGACCGGAACAGGACGCGGTCAGCCGCCGCCGCGATCAGATAGGAACGGTAGGCGGCGTCCACCGCGCTGCCCGTCAGGTCGGCGGTCAGCAGCACGCACTGGCCCGCCTCCACGCAGGCATAGGCGAACCGCTCCCCGCAGACCGACAGGTCGACGGCGAGGGGTGTGACCGTTTCAGCCTCCGATTGCCACGTCAGAACGTCCTGAACTGCGTCGTTTGTCACGATACGAACACCGAATTTTCCGTCCGCTTCATGGGGTGCCTCCTTTCGACTGATAACAACAGAATTTGTCATGACTTGCATAATTATATTTTAAGGGAAAAACATAAAATAATAAAGTATTTTTGAGAAAATCCGGTGTCAAATAATGAATTCTCGACCGATTGCTTCGGTCGGGAATCTTCAAAATGACGTGTTAATATTCATAAAGATAGCCGCTGTCGCGGAGGGAGACGTAATCGTCGTCGGCGACGATGATGTGGTCGATCAGGAGAATATCGAGGACATTGAAGGCCTCCTTCAGCCGCAGGGTGAGGTTGATATCCTCACGGGACGGGATGGCGATGCCGGACGGATGGTTGTGTGCCAGCACGACCGCCGAGGCGTTGCAGGCCAGCGCCTCCTGCACCATGCGGCGGGCGGGGACGTTGGCGGAATTGACGCTGCCGTGGCCGAGCAGGCGGCAGTTGAGCACCTTGCCGCCCGCGTCGAGGGAGAGCAGATAGACCAGCTCGTCCTTCGCGCCGTAGAAGTAGGGCAGAAGGTACTTGCCGATGGCGGCGCTGTCATTCAGCCGCTGCTCGGTCTGGCAGCGGGAGAGGAAATAGCGCCGGTGCAGCTCCGGCACCAGCCGCAGCAGTAAAATGCAGTCCTCGTCCAGCCCCTCCACGGCGGCAAGCTCCGTCTGGCCCGCCTCCAGAATGGCAGAAATGTTCGGAAACTGCGCCAGCAGCGCCTCCGCGCGCTGCTTCGCGTCGCCGTCCGTGAAGCGCAGCAGAAGCTCCAGAAGCTCCGCGTCCGTCAGTGCATCCGGACTGCGCAGCAGAAACCGCCGCACCAACCGATCGTCACTCATGGCGTCCCTCCAGCATTTTCTTCAGATATTGTCCGGTGAATGAGGCCTCGCAGGCGGCAATATCCTCCGGTGTACCGGCGGCAACGATGGTGCCGCCGCCGTCGCCGCCCTCAGGCCCGAGGTCAATGAGGTAGTCCGCCGTTTTGATCACATCCAGAT
>CAKUNB010000166.1 GCA_934668285.1 uncultured Oscillospiraceae bacterium
CGCTTGATTCCCTCGGTCTCCGTCGGCTTGCCGAGCGGGCCGACGAAGTCGTGCAGATAATCGCCCGGCTCCATTGCGCCGAGCATCTTCGTCGTCAGGCCGACCTTTTGGAAAATGATGGTAACGGTCCCCTTTTCGCGGTCATAGCCTGCGATGGTCAGAGGAACGCGCTCACCCTTGTCATCGATGCGGAAGATGATGAACTGACCGGCCTTCGCCTTCTTTGCGACAAACGGCGCTTCGATTTCCAGCAGCGTCACCGCAGCGTTCAGTTCCTTTTTGCGAACGATTTTGAACATGGTATCCATCCTTTCAGCGTTTTGCATACGTAAGCATTATAGCACAGATTCGGTAAAAATCAACCGATTGCGTCAAGAATCGGGATATTTTCCCGTTTAATTTTTGACCAGCGGAATTGCGGCACCAGCTCAGCGGGCAGAATGGGGCGCAGGACCTCAGTCAGACCGGCGGCATAGGCCAGCAGGCCGATGATTTCAGGTGCGGCGTGCGTCACGCGCAGATGCGCAAGGTCGAGCGCGTGCTCGCGCTTGCTCAGCCGCTTCCCATCCGGCGCAACGAGCAGCGGGACGTGATAAAACCGAGGCACAGGAAAGCCGAGCTGGCGGTCCAGCCAAATCTGGCGCGGCGTGGAGTCCAGCAGGTCACAGCCGCGCACGATCTCCGTCACGCCGCCCGCCGCATCGTCGCAGACGACGGCGAGCTGATAGGCGTAAACGCCGTCGGAGCGGCGGAGAATGAAGTCGCCGCACTCCCTTGCCAGCGCCTGCCGCACCTTTCCAAATACGCCGTCTTGAAACGTCACCGTTTCGTCCGGCACGCGAACGCGCCACGCGGGAATTCTGGTCTGCGCCGCGCGCTGCGCAGGCGTAAGGCTCCGGCAGGTTCCGGCGTAGAGCACCCGCCCATCCGAGGCATGCGGCGCGGAGGCGGCGTGCAGCTCGTTGCGGCTGCAATAGCACGGATAAACCGGCAGCCGGTCGAAGGCTTGTGCGTACACTGCCGCGCGCGTGCTCTGGCGGGGCATTTCCTCATCCCAGTCCAGCCCCAGCCAGTGCAAATCCTCATAAATCGCGTTGATGAATTCGGGCTTGCTGCGGTCAGGATCGAGGTCCTCAATGCGCAGCAGGAGCCTTCCCCCCTGCGAGCGGACGGAGAGCCACGCCAGCAGCGCGGTAAAGACGTTGCCGAGGTGCATCCGTCCGGAGGGGCTTGGCGCAAAGCGCCCGACGACCGGCTCAGGAGGCAATGTTGAGGTCACCGTAGCCGATCTCCGTTTCGTAGGGATTAAAATAGGTGTTCAGGAGCTGAAGATAGTCGTCTCCCGCGTCGATGCACACATAAATATCCGTCAGATAATACGGGACGGTCTGCATGACCATTCCGTCCGTGCCGCAGAGCACCGCCGACTCGGCAAGCCATGTCAGCTCGCGGGTGCTCAGATCGGTCAACGTGTACTTTTCCAGCAGCGGCAGCGCTCGCAGCGCGTCGACCAGATGCGACGGGGACTTCCACTGCTGTACGGCGGCCATCACAAAGTCGCGCTGCACCTGCACGCGCTGTAAATCTGCCATCGCATATCCCGAGCGGTAGCGTACCAGCCCCATCGCCTGATTGCCGTCGAGCTTCTGCTCTCCGGCCGGAAGGCTGATATAGAGATCCTGCGAAGGATCCTCGTAGTACATATCCTGCGGCACGTTGAACGTAACGCCGCCGAACAGGTCGACCAGCTCGACAAATACGTCAAGGTCGATCAGCACATAGCCGTCCGGACGGAAGCCGACGCAGTCGGCGACGTAGTCCATCAGCGCGTCCATGCCCTCTTCCCCCTTGCCGTTGGCGACGTAAGCGCCGTTGATCTTCTGCGGCCAGTAGGAGGAATTGACCTTGGTGTCGCGCGGGATGCTCAGCAGGCTCAGGCGCTTTTCGCTCCGGTCGACGTTGAGCAGCATCAGCGTGTCGGTCTGGTTGCCGGAGGCGTCGGTGCCCGCCAGCAGGATGGTCGTTGCATTCTCTTTGTGGTTGTCGCCGGTGCCGGGGCGGTCACTGAAGAAATGCAGCGCCGCAAGCAGGACGGCAAAAATCACCACCAGTACCAGCACGGCCTTCAGAAGGCCACGCAGGAAACGGTGCTTTTTCTTCTTTAAATACTTATGCTTCCGCGGCTCGTGCGGCGCAGGCTCGTCGCCGTCGGGCGGAAGGTCGTAGGGGGATTCCTCGCAGCCGTCGGCATAGGCATCGTCGATCAGCGGATCGTCCTGCGCATAGAGCCGGTCGGCAAAGCCGCGCTCGTAGGGGTCGGTCTCAATGGGCGGCACGTCACGGAAGCCCGGGTCGCCATTTTGGAAAAGTGCATTCTTGTCATTTCTTTGCATTTGGCACACACCGCCTTTCGGTCGTATTCTACACTATTTTGCCCGAATTGTAAAGAAGTCTGCCAAAATTGGCCGTGCAGAAAAAATATTGAAAAAAGACGCTTTTGTTGTTGACAAAAGCATATAAAGTGGGTATTCTGTTATTGGAATACTATATGTTGTATCTTCGCGCCATTTGCGGCACAAGATATATTTACTCTAATTCACAACTTATGGAGGCCATATGGAGATTGCAGGGCTGCAAAAGCTGACTTTACTGGACTTTCCGGGGAAAGTCGCCTGTACGGTGTTCCTCCCCGGCTGCAATTTTCGCTGCCCGTTCTGCCACAACGCGCCGCTGCTGGAACGGCCCGAGGTCACGTCCGACGCGGAGCTTCTGCGCTTTCTGAAAACCCGTCAGGGCCTGCTGGACGGCGTGGCCGTCACAGGCGGTGAGCCGCTGCTCTCGGTGGGATTGCCCGAGCTGCTGGAAAAGATCAAGGCGCTGGGTTATCTGGTCAAGCTCGACACGAACGGCAGCTTCCCGGAGCGGCTGGAGGCGCTGCTGAACGCGGGGCTGGTCGACTGCGTTGCGATGGACATCAAAAACGCGCCGGAAAAGTACGCGCTGACGACCGGCAGGGACGACGTTATCGAGGCCGTCCGCCGCAGCGCGGCGCTGCTGATGAACGGTACGGTGGGGTATGAATTCCGGACGACCGTTGTCAACGAGCTGCACGAGCCGGAGGATTTTGAAACGATCGGCCGCTGGCTTGCTGGAGCGCAGCAATTTTTCCTGCAATGCTATAAGGATTCTGAAAATGTCCTGCAGCCCGGCCTCCATGCTCCCTCGCGGGAAAAGCTGGAGCGCTGCCGCGAAGCACTGAAAGAATATATACCAAACGTAGAACTACGAGGAATATGAGGAGAGAATAAAATGTATCAGGTAATCAAGCGCAATGACAAGGTCGTCGATTTTGACCTTGCCAAAATCGCAAACGCCATCCGCAAGGCGTTTGACGCACAGAGCAAGCAGTACAACGATTCCGTTATTGATTTTCTGGCCCTCAAGGTCACGGCGGACTTCGAACCGAAAATCAAGGACGGAAAAATCGCCGTCGAGGATATTCAGGACAGCGTGGAGTCCGTCCTCATCCGCGCGGGCTATGACGACGTTGCCAAGGCCTACATCCTCTACCGCCGCCAGCGGGAGAAGCTGCGCAACATGAAGTCCACGATTCTGGACTATAAGGAGCTGGTGGACAGCTACGTCAAGGTGCAGGACTGGCGCGTGAAGGAGAATTCCACCGTCACCTACTCCG
>CAKUNB010000167.1 GCA_934668285.1 uncultured Oscillospiraceae bacterium
GTCTGATACAGCCTGCTGTTTTCCAGCGGGTTCGACGGCGCGTCCGGAATTAGGCATACCGCCGCGCGCATTCCCTCCCGCTGCAGGCCGATCAGCCCCAGCTCCGCCAGAATGGCGAGGCACGGCAGCGTCCGCCGCAGGCTGTGCGCAGGCGTGGCGGCTGCGATGCTCGCCGCCAGCTCGTCAAGCTCCGCCTGCCGCCACGCGCCGTCGCGCGGGAGCCGTCCTCTTAAATAGCGCCACACCGTGGCGACATCCCCGCGCTCCGGCGTCAGCGCCGCCCGCTCCTCCGCGCTGAGCGGCTTCTGCGCCGCAAACCGGTCAAAGAGCGCCGCCGCCGAGGTGGGGCGAAGGTCGAGCAGGCTCAGCTGCACGGTGCGGTTGCCGCGATACTCGTTCACCTGCAAATGGCAGGCAACATCGACACGTTCGCCCGCCTTCAGCTGCTCGGCCAACCGTCCTGCAGAGAAATAGATCGCCTGCAGCAGCGCGCCGCGACGGGTTTTCAGCCGCAGCCGCAGGTGACGGCCGTCACCGACGGTGCCGACGCGCTCGACCTCCAGCTCGCTCAGGCAGAACACCGGCTTCGGGCAGCCCGTGCCGCACGGCTCCAGTTGGGAAAGGCCGTCGATATTCTCCACCGTCAGCAGCTCCTCGGGCGCCTCGCCGTCGATCTGCAGAGTGGGCTTCTCCGCGCCGCCTGCGCAGTATTCCTCCGCCCTCCGGCAGATTTGTCTGCGGAATTCGTCGATATTTTTGCGTAAAATCGTAAAACCTGCCGCGAACTCGTGCCCGCCAAAGTCCTCCAATAGCGGCGCAAGCTCCGTCAGCGAATGAAACAGGTCAAAGCCGCCGTAGGAGCGCGACGAGGCCTTCCCGCGCTCGCCGTTGAGGCAGATCAGGAAGGTTGGGCGGCAGTACTCCTCGCACAGGCGCGAAGCCACGATGCCGATCACGCCCTGGTGCCAGTTTTCCCCGGCCAATACAATGGCGCGGTCGCCGCTGTGCGCCGTCCGCAGCCGCTGCGAGGCCTCGCGGTAAATTTCGGCCTCCGTCGTCTGCCGGTCACGGTTCAGGCGGCACAGCGTCTGCGCCAGCAGCGCCGCCTCCTCCGGCTCCTGCGACAAAAACAGCTGCGTGGCAAGCTCCGCGTGCTCCATGCGGCCCGCCGCATTGATGCGCGGCGCCAGCACATAGCCGACCGTCGCCGCCGTGATGGGCTGCTTGCCGCAGTCGCAGGCCTCGATCAGCGCGCGCAGACCCAGCCGCTGCGGCCGCTGCATTGCGCGAAGTCCCTCCGTCACAAGGCGGCGATTTTCGCCCCGCAGGGGCATCACGTCGGCAACCGTGCCGAGGCAGACCAGATCGCAATAGCGCGTTTCCATCCGCGCCTGATCGCCCTCCAGCGCCGCCGCCAGCTTGAATGCGATCCCCACGCCGGACAGGTCGGTGTGCGGATAGGTGCGGTCGGCGCGGTGCGGGTCGACGACGGCAGCGGCCGCCGGCAGCACGGGCTTGCACTCATGGTGATCGGTGATCACCAGCTCCACGCCGAGGCTGCGGCAAAGCTCCGCCTCCTCGACCGCCGTAATGCCGCAGTCGACGGTAATGATCAGCCGCACGCCCTGCTCCGCCAGCTGCTGAATTGCCGCCGCGTTCAGGCCGTAGCCCTCCTCGATCCGCCCGGGAATATGAAAGCTGCAATCCGCGCCCTGCGAGCGCAGATAATCCGTCAGCAGGCACGTCGCCGTAATGCCGTCCACATCGTAGTCGCCGAACACGGCGATCTTCTTTTTCTGCTCCATCGCGCGGCGGATGACAGCCACCGCCCGATCCATCTCCTTCATCCGGAACGGATCGATCAGCGGCTGCTCCGCTCCCAGCAGCTCCTGCGCCTGCGCCGCCGTCCGGCAGCCGCGCGCGCTGAGCACCCGCGCCGTCAGCGGCGCAAAGCCCGCCGCGCGCAGCTGCGCCGCCGCGTCCTCCTCCGGCGCGGCAATGTTCCATGTCCCATACTTCAAATCCATGCACATCCCAAAGTTTTTCTTTTTATTATAGCAAACAATCCCACGGTAAACAATACGCTGCGCCAGAAAAAAGCGTCCCGCGCCGCGTTTTTTCGACGCGCCCCGCGGAAATCGTAAACAAATCGTAAATAATTCTCCGCGCCCCTTGTAAAACGCCGTCTTGTGAATATAATGAATTTCAGGTGATTCAACATGTTCCAACGTTTCCGTGACTCCGTCCGGCGCTTCATGTACGGGCGCTACGGCTCGGATCAACTCAATATCGTGCTTCTGGTCGTCTCGGTGCTGCTGAGCTTCGTGTCGAGCCTGCTGTCGCTCTTTCTGCGCGGCAGCCGCATCTACGCGCTGGTGCTCTGGCCGCTCTTTCTCGTGCTGACCTACGGTCTGCTGGGCTTTGCCATCTTCCGGATGCTCTCGCGCAACATCTACCGCCGCCAGCGGGAGAATCAGCGCTGGAAAAATCTCCGCCTGCGCTTTACCGACCGCAGCCACCGCTATTTCCGCTGCCCGCACTGCAAGCAGACCATGCGCGTCCCCCGCAACCGCGGGAAGATCAACATCCGCTGCCCAAAATGCGGCGAAAAGTTCACAAGAAACACTTAAGGCAACACCGCGCAATTGCGGCTGTGCGCTTCGGCGGATCTTTTCCGCCAATTCTTCGGTTTGAAAAGTTTGAAATACATACAGTATTCCTGCACTTTTCAAGCCTTGCCTTGACGAAAAATCTCTCGCCGAATCAGCTTGCAGAATTGCGCGGTGCTGCCTTAAAAAATCCGGTTCACTCCGAAAAGTGAACCGGATTCTTATTTGTAATTACCTTGTTTGTCGTTGCAAAGTAGTAGCCATTGGCGACTTACCACCGTGCCAATCCGCACACACTGCCCCCTCCGTCATTGCGAGGAGCGAAGCGACGTGGCAATCCGTCCCCGTCCCCACGCCCGCAGGCGCTGGTTACAGGACAGTTTGCAGTAAAATCGATGGTTCCTGCACGAGATTGCCACGGCCCTTTCAGAGCCTCGCAATGACAAAATCAGGTAAGCCTACGCCGCGTTCGGCGATTCCGTAAAGACGAAGCGATAGCGCAGGCAGTCCTCTGCCGGCTCCTCCGTCAGCTCCAGCTTCGTCAGCAGGGCGCGGAACGGCGCAAGCTTCGGGTGCGTCAGCACCTTCGGCTGAAAGCTCTTGACATAGGCCGCCAGCTGCTGAAAGCTGGTATACGCCCCGCTGCCGTAGAAGATGCCCTCCCCCTCGACCGTCCTGCCAAGATAGGCCTTGTCCGTCAGCTGCCACTGTCCGGCCGCCGTCGGCTCTACCCCGACGTCGTGGCGATAGGTGATGTGCAGCGTTTCCGGATTCGTTGGAAAAACAAACGTGTCAAATTGCAGTGCTGCCAGCATTGTTCTCCTCCTTTTACGTCAGATTGTTCCACGTGCGGCTCTGTGCCTGAAGCTCCAGCGTCTCGATCAGGAGCTTTCCCGCCTCGCACGAAAGGCTCTCCCCCGTCACATGGCAGCCGCAGAAGGTGGTTTCCAGCACGCCGTCAGACAGGCTCAGGGTGAACTCGCTCAGGCCGGAAAGACTCGGCTGCTTTGGAAAGTCCAGCCGGTCCATCACTAGCCGCCGCATCGTAACGGTATACGTC
>CAKUNB010000168.1 GCA_934668285.1 uncultured Oscillospiraceae bacterium
CTATGTGGACGGCGAGCTGCTGGCGTGGGTCGACATTTCCGGCTGCTCCGGCGACGCGCTCGGCAGCAGCGCCTTCTGTCTCGGCGCGGACATGCTGGGGCAGTACGGCGCAGGCAATATCTTCGTGGACGAGCTGGCGCTCTATCCCGCAGCGCTGTCCGCAGCCGATTTGAACGCATTTTATCAGGCGGGCAAACTCAAGGCGCTGAAAACCGAGATCACCGCGCGGCTGGCCACCCTCGGCAGCGAATACGGCGACACGTCCGCGCTGCAGGCCGCCGTCCGCGCCGCCGGTGACTACACGCCCGCGCAATATCCGCAGGCGATGGCCGCCTATGATACGCTCAAGGCGCAGTTTGACGACTACCGTGCCGCGCCGGAGCGTGAGCTTTCGCTGCTGCTTTTGAGCGACGTTCATGTGGTGACGGAAACCAACGCCCGCCGCCTGAAGCTTGACCGAATTTTTACGGACGCGAAGCAGGTCGGCATTGACGGTGTGATCATTTCGGGCGATTTTGCGGACAACTCGACGACGAATACCGTTCGCAGCGCCTTTACCGTGACCGAGTCGCTGATGGACCCGCAGTGGCAGCTTTTTCCGTCACTGGGCAATCACGAGGTGCATTATTCCAGTGCCACCGCGAACTATCAGACCGGCGCGGGCACCTATTGGGACGCGCTGCAGGCGCATATTTCCGCGCAGCGCAGCTACGGCACGGCCACGCTGGACAGCACGCAGAATTACAGCTACGCCATGACGCTCAAGGGCTATCATTTTGTCGTATTAAACACCGATCCGCAGACGCAGAACGCGAACGACCCCGATCCGCTCCGGCGGCGGCTGTTTCTGACCGACGAGAGCCTGCAATGGCTGGAGAAAACGATGCAGACCTACGGGCAGGACGGAAAGCCGACCTTCGTAATCTGTCATTTCCCCTTTGCCGCCTCCGTGCCGCACACGGAATACAACGAGGTCGTCGTCAAGGACCGCACCATCGGCAGTCAGGACGAGCAGATTCGCGCCATTCTGGCCAAGCAGGACAACGTATTCTACTTCTGCGGCCACCTGCACTACTGCGTCGGCACGACCCCGCCCGTCACGGTCTACAGCGGCCACCGTGGCTTTACCGAGGTCATGCTCCCCTCGCTGAAATCCGGCAGCCACGGCTACCGCAATCTGGCAACGAGCTGGTACCTGTTCGCCTACGACGACGAGATCGTCCTGCGGGCGAAGGATTTTGAGACGGGCGAATGGCTGACGGACTACGACGCAGTCCTTCCGCTCGGCGTGCGGGAGAACTGCCCGACGGCAGGCTGCACCGACCTGCCGGAAACGGCGTGGTACCACGCGGCGGTGGACGACTGCTACCGGCGCGGGCTGATGAACGGCGTCAGCGCCGCAAGCTTTGCACCGGAAGCGACGCTCAGCCGCGCGATGCTGGTCACCGTCCTCTACCGCATGGCGGGCAGCCCCGCCGCAAATGACGCGCACGGCTTTGTCGATGTGGAGGCCGGAAGCTGGTACGAAACCGCCGTCCGCTGGGCGCGGCAGACAGGCGTCGTCAACGGCATGGACGAGACGCACTTCGCCCCCGACGAGCCGGTCACCCGCGAGCAGATGGCCGCGATGTTCTACCGCTACGCCGCCTATAAGGGCTTTGACACGACAAAACGCGCCGCGCTGGACGGCTTCACCGACGCCGCCGCAATCGCGGACTACGCAAGAGAGCCGATGGCGTGGACCGTCGCGCGGGAGCTGCTCAACGGCACCACGCTGACCACCATCGCCCCCACCGAAGGCGCAACCCGCGCCCAGATCGCCACCGTCCTCATCCGCTTCTGCCGCAAGCTCGGCGGATGAATTTACACAGAAAACCTCCAAGTCTGTCATTGCGAGGAGGCGCAGCCGACGTGGCAATCTCGTGCAGGCACTTCGATTTTGGCGCACGCCATCCCGCAACGTGCGCCTGCGGGCGCGCGGACCCTCTCAGTCACGCTTCGCGTGACAGCTCTCCCAGCGGGAGAGCCAAGGCGCTGCGGTGCGAGGGGAAGTTTCCCACATAGCTACAGCCCCGAACGGTTTGGGTACCGTTCGGGGCTGCGGTTTTATTGCGCTATCCTTTTCCTCGGCTTCGGCAGCGGGGTCAGAGTTTCCAGCAACGGAAGCAGGCGGGCAAGGAGGTTGCGGTCCTCGATATCAAGGATATAATGCTCCTTCGTGCCCTCATAGGGCAGGCCGCAGGCTGCGCCGCTCATCAGTGCAGCAAGCTCCGGCAGCTTTTTGACAAAAACCGTATTGTCGCAGACGAGCAGCACCGGCTTGTCGTTCAGATAGACCATATACTCTCCGAACATTTTCCTGTACCGCAGGTCGCCGAAGCTCTCGACCTGCTCGCAAACGTAATCGATATACTCTTTGGATGTTGCCATAAGAGATCCTTTCCGAAAAGATCGGCGGCTGCTTTTGACAGCCGCCGATGGCAGGCCGTCAAAGAAGTCCGATTTTGTCATTGCGAGGCCGCCTGCGGCCGTGGCAATCTCGCAGAATTGTTTGAATATTTCGTAAGATTTTGGCGAATTCGGAAGTTCCTGCATGAGATTGCCACGTCGCTTCGCTCCGACCGGCAAGCGGAGTGGCCGTATCCGTAAGGCTCCTTCGTCGCCAACGGCTACGACATCGCAATGACAAGCGGGGTAGTTTTTTGACACGCTCAAATCGGCGGCTGCTTTTGGCAGCCGCCGATTGGGGGATTTTTACTTTACCATCTGGTCAAAGCGCATGACGATCGTGGCAAACTCGGCGCGGAGCGCGTTGTCGTTCGGCCAGAGCTTGGAATCGTAGCCCTTGATGATGCCGTTGTCCACAGCCCAGGTGATGTCGTTCAGCGCCCAGCGCTGCACATCGGCGCGGTCGCGGAAGGCATCCAGATTGCCCTTCGCCGTGGTGTCCATCTTCGCGATATTCTTCGCGTAGCGGGCGAGCATGGCGGTCATTTCCTCGCGCGTGATGTCCTGATCCGGGTAGAAGCAGCCGTTCTCGTAGCCGTTGACGACGCCCACGGAGGCCGCCCAGTTGACCGCTGCGGTGTACCACTGGCCCTCGGGCAGATCCTTGAAGCCGCTCTTGGTTTCCACGGCAGGCTCACCGGCCATGCGGTGCAGCACCGTCGCAACCATTGCGCGGGTCAGCGTGCTTTCCGGCTCGAAGGTCGTTGCCGACGTGCCGTTGAGCAGGCCGTTCGCGTAGGTGTACTCGACCGCATCGAGGTACCAGTCCGTGCTCTTGACGTCGGAGAAGATTTCAGTAACGTCCGTCTTGTCGTTGTAGATCTTGATCTCGGAGCGGTTACGGACACGCAGGCGGGAGAAGATTGCGCTCGTCGCGCTGGTCTCGTCCACGTCGCGCGAGCCGATGCCCACGCCGGTCACCGTCATGCCGACCTTCAGATCGTCAAGGCAGGTGTAGTCCTTCATGATGTAGCCATTGATGAACAGGCAGGCCTCGCCGGTGGTGTCGCGAACATAGATCTTGTCAATCACGCCCGCCGTCTTGTGAATCTCGGTCACCAGACCGCCGATCTTCATCAGATTGCCGATGGAGGCATCGGACATGGCCGTCTTGCAGGAGACGGTCTTGGGCTTGATGGTGTAGAGCTCGTCGGAGA
>CAKUNB010000169.1 GCA_934668285.1 uncultured Oscillospiraceae bacterium
CACCTGCGGCCGCCTGATGTGCTGCCTGAACTACGAGCAGGAGGCCTACGAGGACCTGCTGCGCACCAGCCCCAAGCCGGAGTCCTTCGTCGACACGCCCGACGGGCGCGGCACGGTTACGGATGTCAATCTGCTGCGCCAGAGCGTCCACGTGCGGCTGGAAAAGCAGCCGGACACCGTCGTGTGCCACAAAAACTGCGACATCTGCGTCCTGCGCAACGGCAAGGCGAAGAAGAACGACGAGGTAATTCCGGACGATCTTGCGCCCATTTCCGGCGGCGGCAAGCGCAAGCCGGTCGAGCCGGCCGCGTTTGCGACCTATCTCGAGCCGGTCGTGATTCGCGGCGAGATGCCGGTACCGGCGGCCGGAGAGCCGAACCCCGCCGATGAGGGCAGCGCGGCCAAGCGCCGCCGCCATCGCAGCAAGGGAAAGAGCAAGCCCCAGAGCGCCGAGCAGAAGCCGAAGGAGCAGCCCGCAAAGGAGCAGAAGCCTGCCAAGCCGCGCCCGCAAAAGCAGCGCGAGGCCGCGCCGCAGGACGCTGCGCCGAAGCAGACCCCCGCAGCCGACGGTGCGCCCGCCGAGGCCAAATCCGGCGAGGGCAAGCGCAGCAGCCGCCGCCGCTACTACCAGAAGCGCCGCAAGCCCAAGACAGACGGGCAGGCATAAGACAAACACCCGCCCCTCCGGAATTTTCCGGAGGGGCGGGTGGGCGTATAACGGTGCTTTTTGCCATTCAGCCCAATCGTACCAAATCTGAAGGTGCCTGCAGGCGCGTTTTTTGCTTACCGGCCGGAAAGCTCTTTGGCGCGGTTGAGGGTTTTGCCGTTGAGCCATGTCAGCAGCTCTGCGGGGCTGCCGGGGGTGTTGACGGTCTGGAAGCTTGTCCGGTGGGGCACCAGCCTTGCGGCGTCGGTGCTCTCGGCCCATGTGACGCGCTGCAAAATCTGCTCGTGGCAGTCCTTCAGCCCCGATTCGGGGATTTGCAGATACTGCAAAAGAATCGTTGCGTGGAAATTATCGCTCGTCCAGCGGCCAAAATTCGTCGTCGGGGACTTCCAGAGCCACTTACAGCGCTTGTGGTCGGCCGTTGCGGACTGGAGCTTGAGGTAGCCGTTGTGGATATCCTGCACGCAGCGCATCAGCCAGACGACGTGATACCCCGCCTGCTGGAAGAAGCTGCACACGTCAAAGAAGCTGCGCTCCATCAGCAGCCCGTCCTGCAGCATCATGACAAACTGCTTGACGCACACAAAGGCCGTCACGGTCCGGTCCTCGTGAGTGATCGGCACGTCGCGGCACTCCGGCGGCACCAGCGCCTTCCATTGCGCCATCCATTCCTCGGGCGTGCACAGGGGGAGGGGCTGCTTTTTCTTGTGGGACAGGATACTCATGGCATACTCCTCATTTCGCAGTCGGTGGTTTCCTCTGAACGTCGATCCGATAGTCGATCCGTCCGGCGTGCTGGCCCTCGATGCCGATGGCATAGGATACGCGGGCGCTGCCGCCGTCGTCGTTAAATTTTACGCGAACCTTTTCCGCACGGACAGCGATCATCAGCGCGCCGAAGCCCATGTCATACAGCGACTGATCCTCCTGCCCGGGGACGAACACCATCCGCGAGGTGACCTTGCCGGTGCGCTCCAGCTCGACCCGCTGCGGGGTCATGCGGAAGGTCGTTTTCGTTCCGGAAAGACCCGTCAGCTCCGATTCCTCATAGGCAAGCTCGACGGTCTGCCCGTCGCGCCGCATGGTGCCGTCGGTGATCAGGCGCGTGATTTCCGGCTTTTCATCGCGGAACTGCTGGCGGCTGCAAATGGTCAGCAGCACATCGACCGGCTGCGTCATTGCTCCGTTGCCAGCTCGATCAGATTGTCCAGCAGCTCGGGGTAGGGAATGCCGCTCGCGGCAAAGAGCTTGGGGTACATGGAGATCGAGGTAAAGCCGGGGATGGTGTTGATTTCGTTAAAGACGATTTCGTCGCCTTCATAAGTGACAAAGAAATCCACGCGGGAGAAGCCGCGGCAGCCCATCGCCGTAAAGACGCGGATTGCCGTGTCGCGCACGCGCTCGGAGACCTCTTCGTCGATGCGCGCGGGGATATACAGGCGGGCACAGTCGGAAATATACTTCGCGTCGTAGTCGTAAAACTCCGTGCCGGAGTCGATCTCGCCGCAGACGGAGGCGGCCGGCGCGTCGTTGCCGAGTACGGCAACCTCGACCTCGCGGCCGTTGATAAATTCCTCTACGAGAATTTTTGTGTCGTAATTTGCCGCGTTTTCCAGCGCGCGCTGCAGCGCCTCGCGGTTTTTCACCTTTGCAACGCCGACCGATGAGCCGGTGCCTGCGGGCTTGACGAACATCGGATAGGCAAACGCCGCCTCCATCCGGTCAAGAATGCGGTCAACATTGCCCCGCAGCTCGGCCGCTGTGACCAGCCGCCACGCCGCCTGACGGATGCCCGCGCGGTCGGCCACAAGCTTGGTCAGCGTTTTATCCATGCACGTTGCGCTGGCTGCGACGCCCGCGCCGACATAGGCGATGCCGGAGAGCTGCAGCAGGCCCTGCACCGAGCCATCCTCGCCGTTTTCGCCGTGCAGCACGGGGAAAACCACGTCGATGCGCTCGCGCACCACGCAGTCGCCCTCAAAGTTCAGCAGACCCTGCCCGCGCACGGGAGAGAGCGCGACGCGGCGATTTGCCTCGCAGTGCTGCCATTTGCCGCTGGGCAGCTCGCTGTAATCCGAGCCGCCGTATAAAATCCATTCGCCCGTCTTGGTAATGCCGACGGGGAAAACGTTATATTTCTCTTTGTCCAGATTGTTCAGCACCGACTCCGCCGAGCGGAGCGACACCTCGTGCTCCGGCGACATGCCGCCGAACAGCACGCAAACGCTGAGTTTTTTCACTTCTCATTCCTCCGAATCGAAGACTCCGCACGCAATTGCGGGCGATTCGTGGTCATTATATGAAATTTTTCCCTCAAAAACAAGACCTATTTTCGGATTTGCGAATTTTCCGCTGGAAAAATGCCCCGCGCCGTGCTACAATGGTGTACCGATGCCGCATTTTGCGTGGAAAGGATGTGCAGCGTTATGGATATTTCTCTGACCGGTTCGGAATTCCGGCAGCTTTTAGACCTCGTGTTCATCGGCAACTGGGTGCTCAACTCTACCCGTGGCGACGACCGCATCGAGGAATATGACCAGATCGAAAGCAAGCTGTTCGGCCTGTGCAAGGGTGGGTCGCTCTCCGCGCTGGTGGACGTGTCCGAGGGGGTCCCATTGCCCTCCCGCGCCTTCTGCAAGGGCGGGATCATGGAGGCCATTGCCTACTATGAGGACAGCATCTTTTTTGACATCCTCGCCGACGAGCTGGCGCGGCGGGACATGGACTATCCCGAAATCACAAGAGAAAACCGCGACGAGCTGGCCGCGGAGACCGACAAATACCTCGCCGAATTCGACGCAAACGGCGTAGAGAACCTCTATCTGGCGGGCATGGACTGACGGCCTGCGCACAGAAAGCCTCGTTAGATGCCGTAGGGGCGCTCGTCGAGCGCCCCTACGGCCAGACTGTCAAAAAACCACCCAGCGAAAAGCTTCGGAGGGAGGAAAAGTGTGAAAGGGAACCGT
>CAKUNB010000170.1 GCA_934668285.1 uncultured Oscillospiraceae bacterium
AGGGAACCCTGACGGTTCCCTTTCACACTTTTCCTCCCTCCGAAGCTTTTCGCTGGGTGGTTTTTTGACAGTCTGAAAGCTCCCTCACCAGAGGGAGCTTTTTTGCAAGCGTGTCAAAGAACTCCCCCACATGGCAATCTCGTGTAGGCACCATCGATTTTGCTGCATGCCGCCCCGCAACCTGCGCCTGCGGGCGCGGGGACTCCTTCAGTCATGGCCTTTAGCCGCAACAGCTCTCCCAGAGGGAGAGCCAAGGCGCTGCAGCGCGAGGAGGGGGGACGGATTGTCACGTCGGACTGCGCCCTCTTCGCAATGACATACGGGGAGAGAAGCGCCGCAGCGGATTTTCTAATCCGTGCCGAAGGCACACCACCATTATTCACTATTCACTAAATCGACGCTGCCTGCACGCGGCGGGCTTAGGTAAGCCCGCCCTACGAACGGATTACGATACTGCCTGCACGCGGACGCTCGATGAGCGCCACAACAGCGTCTAACAAGACTTCCAGTGCAAGGGGCGTCGAGGACGCCGCCCCCTACATGCATCTAACGAGACCGTCTGCATAGCAGGCTTCTCTGTGGTTTTTGTTCGCTTGACAATTCCTCCGGTGTCTGGTATGCTGATAAAGAACACACGACAGAAAGAAGGCGGCGGCGATGGAGAAGAATGCGGACCGGCATTTTCATACGCCAAGCGCGGCGCAGGGGCGCTTGGCGATTGGAAAAGACATCTTACGAAACGGCTGCAATTATCGACTGCCGGAGGCGAGGGAGTTTGCACGCTGCGCTGTGTGCGGTAAGGTGATTCGCCCCTCTGCGGCGGCGCGCCGCACTATCTCCTTCCGGACGTCGCTGGTCTATTCGCTGCTCTGCGCCGCGCTGTATATGCTCGGTTACTTCGTCGCGCCGCGTTTTTACCTGTATTGCGCCATTGCGGAGCTGTTCAGCCCGCTGTTCGGCGTCTTTGCCAAGCATCATGCGGACGCATTTTGCTCATGGGAGGTCGTGGAGTATCGCTCTCCCGAGGCTCTGTCGCTGCTTGAACGGCTGGATCGCCACCCCAGCCGCGACCGCGACGCTTCGTGGTATATCAAATGGTTCAATCTCCCGCTCTTCCTCCTCGCTCTGGAGCATTACCTGCTTCCCCTGCTGCTGAAACGGTAATCCGGACAAAGCGCGGCGGCGCATACTTTTCTGCGCTTTGGAGAAGCTAACTTCATCCCCTCTTCCGGTTTCTGACGAAAGCGCCGGATGGGTGACGCGCAACAGTGTATAAGATGGGAGATAATTCTAATTGCCTTTTTTCGCCGCATCCGATACAATGGATTCATATTATTTGATTGGAGGTCGGTCCCATTGAATCAGCTCAAAGAGCGCATCCGCCGCGAGGGTCGGGTCCTGCCCGGGAACATCGTCAAGGTGGATGGTTTTCTGAATCACCGTGTCGATGTCGCCTTTATGGAGGCGCTGGCGGACGAATTTGCCAAGATTTTCCCCGTCCGCGACGCAACGCTCATCCTGACGGCAGAAGCCAGCGGTATCGCTTTGGCCACGATCTGCGCCCAGAAATATGGTGTTCCCCTGCTGTTTGCCAAGAAGGCGAAGAGCGACAACATCGAGGGCGGATTGTACCAGAGCGATATTTTTTCATATACTTATAAGAAAAAAGTCACGCTGCTGGTCGCAAAGGATTGGATTACCTCCGACAACCGCGTGCTGATCATCGACGATTTCATGGCGCGCGGCGAGGCGATGCGCGGTCTGTGCGAGATCGTCGAGGCCTCCGGCGCGGCGCTGCTGGGCATCGGCGTCGCGGTGGAAAAGGGCTTTCAGGGCGGCGGCGACGCGCTGCGTGCCGCGGGCTACCCGCTGCACAGCCTCGCCATCATCGACAAGGCCGAGCCGGGCAATATCGTATTCCGTGGAGATGACGCGTAATGGAAAAGGTTCTTGTGCTTGATTTCGGCGGGCAGTACAATCTGCTCGTCGCGCGGCGCGTGCGCGAATGCGGCGTGTACTGCGAAATTCGCCCCTTCCGCATCCCGATGGACGAGATTCGCGCCTTTGCCCCCGACGGCATCATCCTGACCGGCGGCCCTGCCACGGTTTTTGACGACAATGCTCCGACGCTTGATCCGGCAATTTTCTCGTTAGGCGTTCCCGTGCTGGGCATCTGCTACGGGATGCAGCTGATGATGCAGCTCCTCGGCGGCCGCTGCTGCCGTGCCGAGGCCCGCGAATACGGCAAGACCGAGCTGACGCACATCGACGGCAGCCCGCTGTTCGGCGGCGTGGACCAGACCGCCGTCTACTGGATGAGCCACGGCGTCGAGGTTGAGGCGCTCGCGCCCGGCTTCCGCGTCTGCGCCAGCTCCGAAAACTGCCGCCACGCGGCGGTGGAAAACGTCGCGGCGCGCCTGTACGGCGTGCAGTTCCACCCCGAAGTCCTGCACACCGTGTTCGGCACACGCATCATCGAAAACTTCCTGTACACCGTCTGCGGCCTGCACCGCACGTGGGCGATGACCTCGTATCTGGACGAGGCCGTCGCCGAATGCCGCGCGAAGATCGGCTCTGGCCGCGTCCTGCTGGCGCTCTCCGGCGGCGTGGACAGCTCCGTCGTCGCCGCGCTGCTGCAAAAGGCCGTCGGCAGCCAGCTGACCTGTATTTTCGTTGACCACGGCCTGCTGCGCAAGGATGAAGGCGATCAGGTCGAACGGATCATGAAATCGCAGTTCCACGTGGACGTTCGCCGCGTCAATGCGGGCGAGCAATTCCTCTCCAAGCTCGCCGGCGTGACCGATCCGGAGAAAAAGCGCAAAATCATCGGCGAGGAGTTCATCCGCACCTTCGAGGCCGAGGCCAAGAAGATCGGCGCGGTCGATTTCCTCGCGCAGGGGACGATCTACCCCGACGTCGTCGAGTCCGGCATGGGCGGCGAGTCGGTCGTCATCAAGAGCCACCACAACGTCGGCGGCCTGCCCGACTGCGTGGATTTCAAGGACATCATCGAGCCGCTGCGCCGCCTGTTCAAGGACGAGGTGCGCCAGCTCGGCCTCGAGCTGGGCCTGCCCGAGGCGCTCGTCTGGCGGCAGCCCTTCCCCGGCCCCGGCCTCGCCATCCGCGTCATCGGCGCGATCACGAAGGAAAAGCTGGACATCCTCCGCGAGGCCGACGCGATCTTCCGCGAGGAAATGGCCCTCGCCGGCCTCGACCGCACGACGAGCCAGTACTTCGCCGTCCTGACCGACCTGCGCAGCGTCGGCGTCATGGGCGATGAGCGCACGTATGACTACACCCTCGCCCTCCGTGCCGTCCAGTCACAGGACTTCATGACCGCCCAATGGTCCCACCTCCCCTACGACCTCCTGGAAAAAACCTCCGCCCGCATCATCAACGAAGTCCACCACATCAACCGCATCGTGTATGACGTCACTTCTAAGCCGCCTGCCACGGTGGAGTGGGAATGATTGCATCCCAGAAAAAGTCCAGTCATGCCAAGGCTTTTTCGCCATGAGTGCCCGCCGTGGCAACAAAATGGCAACATTATTTGAATTATTGCGATAACAAAAAGCGCTATCTGATTTGAAGCCAAGTCAGATA
>CAKUNB010000171.1 GCA_934668285.1 uncultured Oscillospiraceae bacterium
TCAAGAATCCCGTGTGCTGCGCACACGCGCATCGTGCGAACGCACGATGCGCCGTCTCATGCAGAATCTGACGCGCCGTTGGCGCTAGAAAAAGCTTTACAAGCTTTTTCACAGAGTCTGGTATCAGCAGCCGGATGGCGGATGGCCGAAGGGGACTGCCGATTTCGTATATACTAACACATTCGACAAAAGAACGCAAGTATCAAAACGGCAGAGCGGGCTTGGCGCTCTGCCGTTTTGGGTTATTCTACGTGGTATTTTGCGGCGTATTCCTGATAGACGGCGGCAAAGTCGTGGCTGCCGGTCGCCTTGACGGTGTTGAGGTACTGGTGCGTGCCGAAGCTGCCCGCGCTCGTTTCAATCAACGCGACGGCGATATTGGAGCAGTGGTCGGACACGCGCTCGTAGTTCGTCAGAAGGTCAGACCAGACAAAGCCGGTCTGGATGGTGCAGGTACCGGCCTGCAGCCGCTCGATGTGCGAATTCTTCGCGACGGCAATCAGTGCGTCGATGACCTGCTCCAGAGGCTCGACGCGCTGGGCCAGCGCAAGATCGTTCTCGGTAAACGAGCGGATGGTCAGCTCGAGAATTTCGCTGAGGGCGCTCGTCAGCTCCTGAAGCTCGTGGACGGCCTGATCGGAGAAGACGATCTTCTTCTCCCGAATCTCCTGCGCCGAGCGGAGCAGATTGACCGCGTGGTCGCCGATGCGCTCGAAATCGCCGATGGTGTGCAGCAGCTTGGCGACCTGACGGGAGTCGTTATCGGACATGGAGTGACTGGACAGCTTGACGAGGAAGGTGCCGAGCTTGTCCTCGTACATGTCCAGCTCGTCCTCATAGGCGAGAATCTGCTGCGCCTTCTTTTCGTCATAATTCGTTACAAGCTGCAGCGCGGTGAGGATGGTATCGCGGGCCATGACGGCCATTTTCCCGGTCATAACGCTCGCCTCGTTGACGGCGATGGAGGGCGTGTTGATCAGGCGCTCGTCAAGGAAGGCAAATTCCTGCTTCTGCTTGCCGGGGCGGACGATGAAGTTCGCAATGGCAATGAGCTGCTTGTGGAAGGGGGCGAGAATGACGGTGTTGACTAGGTTGAAGATGGTGTGCACCAGCGCGACGCCGGGAAGGCTGATCGGCTGGTTGAGGAAGCTGAAGTCGAAGAGCGCCGCTGCGCCGAAAAACAGCGAAAGGCAGACAACGGTGCCGATGATTTTGATGGTGATATGAACGACGGAGACCTTCTTCGCGTCCTTGGTGACGCCGATGGAGGAGATGATCGCGGTCATACAGGTGCCGATGTTCGCGCCGAGAACCAGCGGAATGGCCATTGTGTAGGTAATCTGGCCGGTGCTGGCGAGGGTCTGGACGATGCCGATGGTTGCGGCAGAGCTTTGAATAATACCGGTAAAGACCGCCGAAACGACCACGCCGAGCACGGGGCTTTCGAAGGCGACGAGCATTTCGGAGAATTTCTCGGAATCCTTCAGGTCGGAGACGGAGTTGCCCATCAGCACCATGCCGTACATCAGCACGGCAAAGCCGACGAGAATCTTGCCGAGGTCCTGCCGCTTGGTCTTCTTGGACATCATGATCATGGCCACGCCGAGCAGCGCCACGAGCGGGGAGAAGTTTGCCGGCTGCAGCAGCGCAATCGGGCCGTTGGCATCGAGGCCGGACAGCGAGGTGATCCAGTTGGTCACGGTCGTGCCGATGTTCGAGCCCATGATGAAATTGATGGTCTGCTCGAAGTGCATGATGCCGGAGTTGACCAGACCGACCAGCATGACCGTCATGGCCGACGAGGACTGGATGGCGATGGTGATGCCCGCGCCAAGGCCCATGGCGGTAAAGGGATTGGAGGTGACGCGCTGGAGAGAGGTTTCAAGCTTGCCGCCGGCGACCTTGCCCAGACCGCCGGACATCACGTTCATGCCATAGAGGAAGAAGGCCAGTCCGCCGACCAGTTCCAGTACTTTCAACAGCACATCCATAAATTTTTAAGCCCCATTTCCTGTTTCTTGAAGAAGTCCCACAATATTCCATCTATACTATACGGAGAAACGCGAAGTTTGTCAAGACAAACCTATTGTGCACCGGTAATACCATTCCCGTAATCGGCACGGAAGATGTACTTCAGCTTGCCGAAAAAGTTCGAATTTGTCATTGCGAGGCCGCTTGCGGCCGTGGCAATCTCGCAGGATTGTTTTAATTTTTGGCTGGATTTTGGTGAATTCGGAGCTGCCTGCACGAGATTGCCACGTCGCTTCGCTCCGACCGGCAAGCGGAGTGCCCGCATCTGTAAGGCGGCAGAGCCGCCAACAGCTGCGACATCGCAATGACACGCGGGGTAGTTTTTTTGACGGCCTGCGGCGCAGAAGATGGGCTTGACGAATGCGCGGTTTTTTAGTAAAATAGACAGGCCGACAGTTCGAAACCATCCTGTCGTAAAACAAAACTATGGAGATGACCCAAATGAAAACAACCCGCGACCTGACCACTGCGGCAATCGTTGCCGCGCTCTACACCGCCCTGACCCTGCTGCAAAACGTCCTGTTCCCCGGCTCGGCCTCCATGGCAATTCAGTTCCGCGTTTCCGAGGCGCTGTGCGTGCTGGCACTGCTGACGCCCTCGGCGGTCTACGGACTGAGCCTTGGCTGCCTTTTGAGCAATCTGCTGTCCTCGGCGGCGCTGCCGCTCGATTTTCTGATCGGCACGGCGGCGACGGTGCTGGCGACCGCCGCAATGTATGCGCTGCGGAACGTCCGGCTGTTCCGGCTGCCGCTGGCGGCGCTGCTGATGCCCGCGCTGTTTAACGCGCTGCTCGTCGGCGGCGAGCTGACGTACTATTTCGGCGAGCTGCCCTTTGCGCTCAACGCGCTGTACGTTGCGATCGGGGAGCTTGTCGTGCTCTTTGCGCTGGGGCTGCCGCTGCTGCTGTTGCTGCAAAAGGGGCGGCTGAAAAACCTTCTCGGGAGGTGACCGCCGTGCGGGTCCGGAGACTGACCCTTTGCGCCGTTCTCTGCGCCGTTGCGCTGACGATTTTCGTTGTGGAGGCGCAGTTTCCCGTGCCGGTGCCCGTGCCGGGGCTGAAGCTTGGCTTGAGCAATGTGGTCACGGTGGTTGCGCTGGCCGTGCTGGGCTGGAAGGAAGCGCTTGCCATCGTGCTGGTGCGGATCGTGCTCGGGAATTTCGCGGCCGGACAGGCCTCTGCGATTCTCTACGCGCTGGCGGGCGGACTGCTGAGCTTTGCGGTCATGGCGCTGCTGCGGCGCGCGCTGAAGCCGGAGCAGCTCTGGGTCTGCGGCGTGCTGGGCGGCATTGTCCACAATCTCGGGCAGATGGCCGTCGCCCTGGCAATCATGCGGACGGCGGGGCTGCTGCTGTATCTGCCGGTGCTGCTGCTGTGCGGCTCGCTGACCGGCGCGCTGACCGGAATCTGCGGCCAGCTTTTGGCAAAACGGCTGTCCGGCCTGATTGACCGGAGACCATAGGAGGAGCTATGACAAAACAACTGCAACGAGCAATTTCCCTGCTGGAGCGGGGGTATACCTGCGTACTGTGCGACCACGACCGCGTGCTGACCAG
>CAKUNB010000172.1 GCA_934668285.1 uncultured Oscillospiraceae bacterium
CGACTTCAACCGCGTCTCCGCCCCCGACGTAGAAAAACTCATGGGCGGCGACGGAACAGGCAGAGTCCAGAGATAACAATTCACCAAAAGGGACAGGCTCCCCCGAGCCTGCCCCCAATTTTTTACTAGGGAAGCTCTGATTAAATCGCAAGAGCGGTCAGCGAGGGATTTTGTCCCAAATTGAGGTTTGGAAATTGCAGGAATACTTTGTGTATTTCAAGATTTTCAAACCAATAAGTTGGGGCAAAAGTCCCGCTGAGCGCCGCAGCCGATTTATTCAGAGGTTCCCTAGCCTTAATTTGTTTGAGTAAGCCGGCCAAATAGAGGCCGGCTTCAGCGTGTCGATTTCGATTTTCCCACCATTGGTGTCGGTGTCGCCTCCGCAGCGCTGATGTCAGTGCTCGGCCTGCAAGCGGCGATGCTCGCGCAATTTTCCGCCGGGAGCGACACGTTCCGCCGGAGCATGAACGCCTTGACCGGCGCCGTGGTGTGGTGTGCGGTGATCTTGACCGCGATTGAGATGCTGCGCCGCATCCGGAAATCGGAAATTCCAGCGTCGGCACCATCGGCATTACCGCAATCTCCGTTGTATGAACCGACAGGAGCAGTCCATCGCGCAGCAATAGCATGTAAATCGTCGTTCGCAATGACACTCACAGTTTTTTGACAAGCTGAAACCAGCAGCTTCTTGGCTGCTGGTTTTGGGGGCTTTATCTAATTATATGCGGCCGAAACAAGCCGAATTGCTGTAAAAATGCTATCAAATCCAGCAAAAAGATACGGCAGCCAGTTGGGAGGCTGCCGGGGGTGGGAAATGGGGTTAGCGGGCTAGGGTCAGGAGGGCGGCGCAGGGGGAGATTGGGGTGAAGGAAAGCGCCGGTAGGTCTTTTCTGAGTTCTTCGGCGACGAAATAGATTTCGTCGTCGTCCCATGCTTCTCCTGCGGCCTGTCTGCACCGCTCTAAGTCTTCTCGGGTTTCAAAGGCAACGTCGCCGATGAGGATTTTTCCGTTTTCTTTCAGATAGTTACGCAATTCAGAAAGAAATGCGCTTTTTTGTGGGTCTGTCAGGTGGTGTAAGGAGTAGGTTGCCACGACATAATCATAGCGCCGGTTTTGCAGCGGAGGGACAAGCCCCTTAGAAAAATCTCCCTGATACAACTGCGCCTTGGGCATTTTTTCCTGCGCCAGCGCAAGCATTCTCGCCGAGAAGTCCTGCCCATAGATGGAGCAGCCCTGCTCGTACAGCTTCGTTGTCAAGGTGCCTGTTCCAAAGCCGATATCCAGCACAGCGGCGTTTGCAGTTTGCATGACCGTCTCAAAAATCAGCCCGAGCACCTTTTTATAGCCGGCAAACGGATATGTGCTTTCCTCATCAGAAATGCCGACAGCTTTGTCATATCCATCCGCCCAAAGGTCAAACCCCTTGTTGTTCAGCATACGCGCCTCCAAATTATGTTTCGTTATATCGCTGTTATTTGCGCAGGATGGTCGAATAGCCCCCGCCGTATTGGACGCAGCGGGAAACGCGGCTGAGGGTGGCGGAGGAAATGTCGGTCTGCCGGATGATCTGCTGATAGGTATTGCCTTCGAGCAGGAGCCTTGCCGCGCGGAGGCGCTGCGCCATCTGCTCGATCTCCTTATTGGTGCACAGATCGTCAAACAGCATCCGGCACTCCTTTTCATCCCGCAGCGACGCAATCAGCGCATACAGCTCCTGAATCATCGCGTCCATTTCCTTATTTCCCGCCAAGCAGTCTCACGTCCTTTCCAAAGCGCTCGATAAAAATTTCTTCGTCTTTTGCGATTGCGGGCGGCAGAAGACCTCCTCCGGCGTGCCAAATTCCTCAACCACGCCATCGGCAAGGAACAGCACCCGATCGGCCACGCTCCGCGCAAAGTCCATCTCATGCGTCACAATGACCATCGTCCGCTTTTGCTCCCGTAGGTCGCGGAGGACGCGCAGCACCTCGCCGGTCAGGGCGGGGTCGAGCGCGCTGGTCGGCTCATCAAAGCACAGAATGTCCGGATTCAGCGCCAGCGCCCGCGCGATGGCAACGCGCTGCTGCTGTCCGCCGGAAAGCTCGCAGGGATAGCTGTCAAGCTTCTGCGACAGGCCGACACGCCCGAGCAGCGCCAGCGCCTCTGCTTCAATCCGCTCCGGCGTGTCCGTCCCGAGGAGCGCCGGCGCAAGCGTCACATTTTGCAGAACGGTGTACTGCGGAAAAAGATGAAACTGCTGGAACACCAGCCCGAAATGCAGGCGGCGCTCGCGAATCTGCGCCCCCGTCAGCTTTTTCCCGTCCGCAGCGAACACCGTCTCTCCGTTGACGGCAAAGCTACCCGCATCGGCTGCCTCCAGAAAGTTCAGGCAGCGCAGCAGGGTCGTCTTGCCGCCGCCGGACGCGCCGATGACGGCCAACGTCTCTCCCCGCTCCACGGAGAAGCTCACGTCGTTTAAGACCTTTGTCCTTCCGAAGCGCTTGCTTAGATTATAAACCGAAAGTGCGGGCATGGCAACCCCTCCTATTGAAAATACTGCAGCTTCCGCTCCAGCCGCCCGAGGCCGACGGTCAGAAGCCCGCTGAAAATCAGATAAAACACGCCCGTAAAGAGCAGCGGCCAGAGAATCCCGCCATTTTTGACGAACTTTTCGCCGTAGTAGATCACTTCCTGAATCGCAATGATTCTCGACAGGGACGTGTCCTTGACCAGCGTAATAATCTCGTTGCTGATCGGCGGGACGATACGCTTGACGACCTGCAGCAGCACCACGCGGAAGAAAATCTGCCGCCTTGTCATGCCGAGCACCTGCCCCGCCTCGTACTGGCCGCGCGGGATGCTCTCAATGCCGCCGCGATAAATCTCGGAAAAGTAGCAGGCGTAGTTGACAACAAACGCCGCCAGCGTGGCAAGCATCCGGCCGCTGCTGCCGGTGCCCCAGATATTACAGCCGAGCAGTCCCGGCCCGTAAAAGATCAGGATCAGCTGCAGCATCAGCGGCGTGCCGCGCACCACCCACACCAGCAGCCGGACGGCCGCTCGCACGGGGCGGAAGGCACACATCGAGCCGCGCGCGATCACCAGTCCCAGCGGCAGCGCGCCGAGGAGGGTGCAGAAGAAAATTTTCAGCGTCTCCCCGAAGCCGAGCATCAGGGAGCGAAGTACCGTTTCCACCATCGCCGTTTTTTCAGCCCTGCTCGATCACGTTTTCGGGCAAAATGCTGTACTGCGCGGCCAACGCGGTCATCGTGCCGTCGGCGTAGGCCTTGGCGAAGAAGTCGTTGAGCGCCGCCGCGAGATCAGAGCCTTTGCGGAAGCCGACGCCGTACTCCTCCGTGGTCAGCGCGACGGTGTAGGTCAGGTTTTCGTAGCTCGTCCCCTCTCCGATCATTGCGCCCGCCATCAGCAGATCGATGACCGCCGCGTCCGACGTTCCGGCGGCAACCTCCTTGACCGCGTCGGTCTGCGCCGTCACGGGCGTGACCGAGCAGCCGAGCTCCAGCAGCGCCGCCTCGCCCGCCGAGCCGCTCTCCGCCGCAAAGCGAAGCGCCTTCACG
>CAKUNB010000173.1 GCA_934668285.1 uncultured Oscillospiraceae bacterium
ACACAGAAGACCGAGCGCGGGGAGGACGAAGCGCTTGAATTTGCCGAGATCCTTCGCCTTTACCATCAGACCGATCATCATCGGAATATACATGAAATACAGGCAGATGATGCAGATTTCGTCCGGCTCCCATGCCAGCCATTCGACATTGTGCACCGCGCCGAACAGCTCCGGCCCGCCCATCCACAGGGCCACGGTCCACGCGAACCAGAAGCCGCCGAGCATCATGCCGATGACGCCGGACTTGATGGAGAAATTGTTCTGCGCATCGATGTCGCCGAAGAACTCGGGGCGCGGCCCCATGTTCCGCGCGGAGAGTGCGTAAAGCCCGCGGCAGGAGGACATGATCAGGCCGTTCATCGTGCCGAGGCAGGCAACGGTGATGAACACGTAGACGACCGTGCCGATGACGTTGCCGAACAGCGCGGAGAATGCAAGGCGCGGCAGCAGCTCGCCGAACGGCCATGTTGCGGTGATGGTATTCACGTCACCGAGGATGCTCATTGCAAAAATATACAGCGCATAGAGCACGATGGCGACAATGGAGCCGATGATCAGGGCGCGGGGGAGATTTTTCTTTGCGTCCTTCAGCTCGGCGTTGATCGAGGTGGCAAGAATCCAGCCCTCGTAGGCAAAGGCAAAGCCGATGATTGCCTTAAAAAAGCCGGAGCCGTCCACCGGCGTGTACTGTGCGGAGTGGACAAAATCCAGAACGCTCTGCGTCGAGCCGTTGACGAGACCTGCAATTGTGCCGACGACGGCCATCAGGATGAGCGGGATCAGCTTGATCACGGTCATGCCGACCTGCAGCTTACCGGCGAGCTTCGGCGAGAGAATGTTGATGCCGTAGCCGATCATCATAAAGCCCGCGCCGACGCCGATGGCCGTGGGATTGATCTGACCGTTCGTAAAATCGATCGCCTCAATCCCGAACAGCTGCAGGAACATCATGGCAGAGAAGAAGGCCAGCATGGCGACGAGGGCCGGAATGTAGATCGAATTCATAAACCAGCCGACATAATAGGCGTAATTCGGGCCGAGCGCCATTTCTGCGTAGTCAACGACGCCGTTGACCTTCTCGTAGCGCGAGCCGAGCGTTGCGAACACCAGCGAGCAGATGATGCAGATCACGCCGACGATGCCGACAACGGCAATCGCCTTCCACAAATCGCCGCCGGTCAGGCTCAGAATCTTGCCGCCCTTGATGAAAACGCCGGAGCCGATGACGATGCCGACGACCATAGAAATGGCGGTAGGCAGGCCGTAGCGCTTTTCCATTTTGTTACCCATGTCAGTGGTTCCTTCCTCTATCCATTATGCGTGTATAAATTACCATTTTTCGGAAGGAATGTCAACACATTTCTGTGAGCGTGACAAAGAACGTTCCCCTTTGTCATTGCGAGGCCCTGAAAGGGCCGTGGCAATCTCGCAGAATTGTTTTGATATTTTGAAAGATTCAGGCGAATTCGAAACTGCCTGCACGGGATTGCCACGTCGCTTCGCTCTGACAGAAGGGGCGGCTTTTTGACAGTCCGCTGCAAGCCTAATTGCGCCTTGCCTCCTCTGTCCGCTTTTGCTCCAGCTCGGCGCGCAGGAGAATGCTGAGGGTCAGGCAGAAATCCGGATCCTTCAGCTCTCTGCCAAGCAGGGCGGTAATGTGGCTCAGGCGGTCAAGGAGCGTGGAGCGGTGCAGAAAGAGCGCGGCGGCGGTTTTTGTTACGGAGAGATTGTTATCGAGATAGACCCGCAGCGTTTCCAGATAGGAGACCTGCGAGGCTTCGTCGTGCGCCTTGAGCTTTTTCAGCCCGTCCGGATAATAGACCCACGCGGGCCGCCCCGACAGCGCGCCGGACAGCAGCTGCGGCAGCAGGTAGTCCTGAAAATAAAACACCGTGCCGCGCCCGTCCTGCAAAAGGCCGTTTTGCAGTGCACCGGTCGCCTGAAACCATGCCTGATTTGCCTCGTACAGATTGGAAAATGCGCCAGACACGCCGCAGAGCAGGCCCAGCCGGTCCAGCAGCGGCAGGAGCTGCCGCGTCGTCTCGCGCTCGGCCTGCGCGGCGGGCAGGAAGGCGGCGACGGCGTGCTCAAACTCAAAGGCCATCGCGCCGGTGTGGCGCTCCTCCAACGCGGCGGAAAGGTACGCGTCGGGCAGGGACGCGGCGCCGGCCTTCGGCTGGAGCCGGATGCAGACCCAGTCGGTTCTGCCGTTTTCCTGACTGAGCGCCCGCCGCAGCTCAAAATCGACCGGCTGCCCCGCGATCACGCTGCGCAGCGCACGGCGGACGGCGGAGCGGGTGCCCGCCAGCACCGGATTCAGTCCAATGGCCTGCCGCAGCAGTCCGGCGAGGAAGACGGCGAGCGCACGGTCGGAATCCCGCAGAGGGCGGAATGCCTCGAAAACCGTCAGGCAGCCGAGATATTCCTCCTGGTCGAAGACGTTGACCGAGAGCGTCCGTTTGTTTTCCAGCTCGAGCAGAAGCGGCTCGTGGACATGGGTAGAAAGGTCGTGCAGCGACAGAAATGTCGCCATTTTCTCCGCGTCGAAGGTTTCCGTGTCGAGCCGGATGCCGAGGTGCTTCTGAAAATAGTCCTCATCAGTTACCGCCAGATAACGGAAGTCCGAGCCGATGAGCTGCATCGGATTGGAAAGAATGTCGCGGCTGACCTCCAGCATCTGCGGCAGGCTCGCGCCGTGGCTGAGAATGTGCCGCAGCTGCTCCTCCCACGCCTCGTAGCGGTCAAAGACCTGTTGCACCAGATTGAATACGCGGAAAATGTCGGTATCGGCGCTGATGACAATCACGCTGCACCGGTCGTAAAACGCCGTCAGATTCCAGTGCTGCCCGAGGCAGACGAGGCACACATTCTCGCTGAGCGAGGGCCGCGCGGGCAGATGATCGGCAGAGCAGACGTAGACATGATCCTTTTCAAACGTCTGCGTCCGGTCGAGATAGAACTCCGGACGGCGCAGGCGCAGCTCCGCGCTGCCCGCGCCGTGCAGCTCAACGGAGTGGAGCGCTTCCTTCAGCCTCCAATAGAGAATATCCGCACACAGCTTCATCAGCGGCACCTCGTTTCCTGTTTCTGGCTCTATTATATTTCACCGGTGCGCTCCTGTCAACGCGCGGCCATACATTTTGTATGGCCGTGCGGCTGTTTTTTTGTATGAGCTGCCGTTTTGCACAAAAATGACCCATACAAATTGTATCATTTGCCCACATACAAACGAGACGGTCATGAGAAGGAAATACCACACGTTTTGTAGAATTTCCGCCGGACGGATGATTTCCTATAATAAATGCGCAGTATAAATAAAGATACAGGAGGAACACCATGCTGAAGGAAAAACTCGAGCAGCGGAAATGCTTCGCGACCGCGTGGGGAAGGCTCATCACGGAGGAGGAAGCCTACCGCCAGCTCAACCGCCAGATCGCGGCAATGACCGCGAATCTGTTTCAGGTCATGCGCATCTTTGAGCCGAGCTGGGAAAAGCGCACCGAGGCCATCTGCGACAT
>CAKUNB010000174.1 GCA_934668285.1 uncultured Oscillospiraceae bacterium
ACCGACGATTTCCAACTGCCGGATGGCGGCCGGACGGTATACATCGCAGGCGACGAGCAGCGGGCGCTTGCCCTGCTTTTTGAACAGGCCCGCGAGCTTGGCGCCGTTCGTGGTTTTACCCGCGCCCTGCAGGCCGACGAGCATGACGACCGTGGGGGGCTTGGGGGAGATGGTGATGCGCTGATTCTCGCTGCCCATGAGGGCGATAAGCTCCTCGTTGACGATCTTGACGATCATCTGCGCGGGGGTCAGGCTCTCCATCACGTCCCGACCAACGCAGCGCTCGGAAACGGTTTTGACAAAATCCTTGACGACCTTATAGCTGACGTCCGCCTCCAGAAGAGCCAGACGAATCTCGCGCATGGCCTCCTTGATGTCGGACTCGGACAGACGACCCTTGCCGCGGAGCTTTTTGAACGCGGCATTGAGTTTTGCGGTTAAGCCTTCAAATGCCATAAGCTACTCCTTTACGGACGAGACCCAGAATGACCTCCGCGTGCTGCCGAACCGCCGTGTCCGTGCTGGCCTCCAGTGCCGAGGCCTCCGCCTCAATCTGCGCCAGCACGCGCCGCAGCGCCTGCGAACGGGCGACGCAGCCCGTGGCCTGCTCCATTTCGCGCAGGAGCGTCTCGGCGCGGGAGATGGCGTCGTGCACGCCCTGCCGCGAGATGCCCTCCTGCTCGGCAATCTCCGCAAGGGAGAGATCCTGATTGTAATAGAGGTCAAAATAGGCTTTTTGCTTCTGTGTCAGCAGTGCGCCGTAGTAATCCAGCAGCATCGACATGGCGAAGGACTCCTGCTTCATTGCCGCGCACTCCTTTTCACAAGCTATCGCGGGGATTATAGCACAGTTTTTTACGTCTGTCAAGAGAAAAAACTTGACAGAGAACGCCGCCCCGAAAATCTCTCCGAACGAGCGTTTTTTGATTGATTGCCGCAAAAGTGTGTGATATACTAAAGAATAAGTAATCGAAACAGCAGAAGGCTTCAAGTTTGTCATTGCGAGGAGCGAAGCGACGTGGCAATCTCGTGCAGGCAGCGATGCAAGGGCGAGGGGACGGGGGCGCGGTTTGCCACGTCGGGCTGCGCCCTCCGACCGGCAAGCGGAGTGCCCACATCCGTAAGGCGGCAAAGCCGCCAACGGCTGCGACATCGCAATGACAAAAGGGGCAGCTTTTCTTTTGATAATCTTATGCTGTCACTTGTTGTGGTGTCAGGCTGCGCGTTTTCGCGAGGAGGACTATATGGACCAGAATAAGACGCTGCGGGCGCTGATTTTTGATCGGCTGCCGTGTTATAAAATGAAGGAAAACGAGCCGTTGGCGAAGCACACGTCCTTCCGCATCGGCGGCCCGGCGGAGCTGATGGTGTTTCCGAGCAATCGGGACGAGCTGCAAACGGCGCTGCGCTGCGCTGCCGAGGCCGGAGAAAAACCGCGCATTCTGGGCGCGGGAACGAACATCCTCGCGCCGGACGAGGGCGTGCGGGGGCTGGTCGTCTGCCTGCGCGATACGTTTATGGGGCTGACACTGTTAGACGATACGCATATCGAGGCGATGAGCGGCATGACGCTGGCCAAAACGGCGATGTTCGCCGCGCGCAACGGCCTGTCCGGGCTGGAATTTGCCCACGGCATCCCCGGTACGGTCGGCGGCGCGATCTATATGAATGCGGGCGCTTACGGCGGAGAGATTCGCGACGTGGCAATCGAAACGGAATTTATGCGGCTGGACGGGACGGTCGAGCGCGTTTCCGGTCAGGCGCAGGGCTTCGGCTACCGGACGAGCGCGTTTCAGCGTCGGGAGGGCGTGATTGTCAGCGCGGCCTTTGCCCTGAAGCCCGGTAACGAGACGGAAATCCGAGAGAAGATTTATGAGCTGAACCAGCGCCGCCGGGATTCGCAGCCGCTGGAGCTGCCGTCTGCGGGCAGCACCTTCAAGCGCCCAAAGGAGGGCTACGCCGCCGCGCTGATCGAGCAGGCGGGATTGAAGGGCTTCACCGTCGGCGGGGCGCAGGTGTCGGAAAAGCACGCGGGCTTTGTGGTCAATCGCGGCGGCGCGACGGCCGCCGACGTGCTGCGGCTCATCGACGCGGTGCGCGAGCGCGTGCTGCAGACGAGCGGAATTGAATTGGAGCCGGAGGTGCGCCTCTGGTCGGAGGAATGAAGATGTCCTTTGCAGGAAATGTAAAAGCGGAGCTGTGTAAGCGCGAGGTCGAAAAGGGCTGCTGCGCGCTGGCCGAGGCGCACGGCGTTCTCTTATATGCCAACACCTTTGCCGCCGACGGCATCCGCATTGTCACGGAGAGTCCGGAGTTTGCCCAGCGGCTGCCGCGCCTGTTCCGCAAGGCGATGGGGCTGCAATTTGACACGCTGCCGGAGACGGAGGCGGGCGGCAAGCTGACCTTCCAGTTCACCGACCCGCAGAAAATCCGCCGCGCCTTTGCCGCCTGCGGCTTTTCGGCGGAGAACAGCTTGTCCCTGCATGTCAATCTGGCGCTGCTGGAGCAGGAGTGCTGCCAGCGGTCGTTTCTGCGCGGCGCGTTTCTGGCGGGCGGCTCGGTGACGGACCCCGAAAAGCGCTATCATCTGGAGCTTTCCACGACCCATCTCAAGGTCAGCGGCGAGACCGAGAGCCTGCTCGAACAGATGGGACTGGCCGCCAAGCGCACCGAGCGCAAGGGCAGCAGCGTGCTGTATTACAAGCAGAGCGACGCCATTGAGGAGTTCCTGATCTCCGTCGGCGCGCCGGTGAGCGCGATGACGGTCATGGAGGCGAAAATCTACAAGGATTATCGCAACGCCGCCAACCGCAAGACGAATTGTGACGCAGCCAACGTCGATAAGGCGGTCGCGGCGGCGCAGGAGCAGCTTGCCGTGCTGCGGCAGCTGGACGAGCGCGGCCTGCTCGACAGCCTGCCGGACAAGCTGCGCCAGACCGCGGCGCTGCGCCGCGAGCATCCGGAGGCGACGCTCACCGAGCTTGCCGCCCTCCACGACCCACCGCTGAGCAAGTCAGCCATCAATCACAGATTGCGGAAATTGGCGGCCATCGCCGCAGGAGAAGCGGAGAGCGGGGATTAGTGGTTAGTGTTCACTAAAAAGATTTTTTCGTTTTTTGGAGGTTCCTGAGATGTCCTTTGTCCATCTTCATGTGCATACGGAATACAGCCTGCTGGACGGGGCCTGCCGGATCGGCAAGCTGGTGCAGCGGGCGGCGGAGCTTGGGCAGACGGCGGTCGCCATCACCGACCACGGTGTGATGTACGGCGTGATCGATTTTTACCGCGCGGCCAAGGCGGCGGGCATCAAGCCCATTATCGGCTGCGAGGTCTATGTCGCGCCGCGCGCCATGACCGACCGCGTTCACGGCGTGGACAACGAGGCGCAGCATCTGGTTTTGCTGTGCGAGAACGAAACGGGCTACCGCAACCTCAGCTATCTGGTTTCCAAGGGCTTTCTGGAGGGCTTTTACGTCAAGCCGCGCGTCGATCTGGCGCTGCTGCGGCAGCATTCCGA
>CAKUNB010000175.1 GCA_934668285.1 uncultured Oscillospiraceae bacterium
CGACCGTCTTGGTGCGCATGTCGTGGGCGCAGATGGGGGTAATGATAAGATTTTTCGCAACCGGCTCCACAATCGGCCCGCCGGCGGACATGGAATAGGCCGTTGAGCCGGTGGGCGTGCTGACAATCACGCCGTCGCCGCCGAAGCTCATGATTTCCACATCGTCGCAGCTGACGGACATCTGGACGATCCGCGCGACGGCGCCCTTGGTAATCACCGCATCGTTGAGCGCGTCCTCCTCCAGAACGACCTTGCCCTCGTGCTCGGCGCGGACGTGGAGCATCATGCGCTCCTCGATGGTATAATCGTCCTTCGCCAGCCGCGCAAGCTCGCCCAGCTCGCTGCTTTCCAGCTCGGCCATAAAGCCCATCGTGCCGATGTTCACGCCGAGAATCGGCACACCGGCATAGGTCGCGGCCTTGGAGGCGTGGAGGATCGTGCCGTCGCCGCCGAAGCAGATCAAAAGGTCTGCGTCGCGCAGCTCCCGGCTCAGGTCGTGCAGCACCACGTCCTCCGGCAGCTCAAAGCTCTTGTCCACGTCGAAGGCAAGGCAGATGCGCGTTTCCAGCCCCGCGTCGCGGAGCACCTTCTCCGCCTGATTGGCAAATTTGAAATTTTTATCCCGGTACGGATTCGGGGTCATGACAACTTTCTTCATAGCGTTTCATGTGCGGCGGCGACCAGCGCCGGAACGTCCGGCGTGATCGCGCCCTCGGGGAGCATGGACAGGTGTCCCAGAAATTCAATGTTGCCCTCCGGCCCCTTGACCGGAGAAAAGGTCAGGTTGCGCACCGTGAAGCCCAGCTCGGCGGCCAGCGCCAGAAACTGCTCGAGCACCTCGCGGTGAATTGCCGGATCGCGGACGACGCCCTTCTTGCCGACCTTGTCCTTGCCCGCCTCAAACTGCGGCTTGATCAGGCAGACGGCCTGCCCCGTCGGCTTGAGCAGCGCCTTGATGGCGGGCAGCACCAGCCGCAGCGAAATAAACGATACGTCGATCACGGAAAAATCCAGCGGCTCGCCGAGCTGCTCGGGGGTCACATAGCGGATGTTCGTCCGCTCCATGCACACCACGCGCGGGTCGGTACGGATGCTCCACGCGAGCTGGCCGTAGCCGACGTCGATGGCAAAGACCTTTTTCGCGCCCTTTTGCAGCAGGCAGTCGGTAAAGCCGCCCGTGGACGCGCCCGAATCGCTGCAAACCCAGCCGTTCGGGTCGATGCCGAAGTCGCGCAGCGCCTTTTCCAGCTTCAGGCCGCCGCGGCTGACATAGGGGCAGTGATTCCCGCGAATCTCGATCTGCACCGCCGCGTCGACGGGCGTTCCGGCCTTGTCGCACTTCTGCCCATCCACGTAGACCTCGCCGCTCATAATGAGCGCCTGCGCCTTCGCGCGGCTCTCGCACAGGCCCTGCTGCGTCAGCAGGACATCCAGCCGCTCCTTATTTTTCATGCCGCAGCACCTCCTTTGCCGCCTGCGCCAGCGACGCGCCGTCGAGCCCCAGCAGGCAGTACAGCTCGCCGATCCTGCCGTGCGGCACAAAGCGGTCGCCGATGTTGCAAAGGCGCGTTGGGACGGTCAGCCCCGCCGTCCGCAGCAGGGCGGCAATTTCCTTTCCCACGCAGCCGATGCAGACCGCATCCTCCGCAACGAGCAGATGTCCGGTTTTGCGGACGGAATCGGCAACCGGCTTCATATCGATGGGCTTGATGGCCGGAAGCTTGATGATTTCAGCGGAAATGCCGTCCTGTTCCAGCAGCTCCGCCGCCTCCAGCACTTGATTGATCATAATACCGTAGCTCACAAGCGTGATATCCGCGCCGGAGCGCAGGACCGGCTGCACCGCCGCCTGCGTGAGCGCGCCGTCTCCGCCGCGCGGATAGCGCACGGCTACCGGCCCGTCCGTTTCGGTCACGGCCTGCCGCAGCATCAGCTTCAGCTCCGCCTGATTTGACGGGCAGAGAATCTTCATATTCGGGATCGAGCGCAGATAGTCCACATCAAACACGCCCTGATGCGTCTCGCCGTCCTCGCCGACGATACCGGCGCGGTCGACGGCGAACACCGCGTGGAGCCGCTGCATGGCGATATCCTGCAGCAGCATGTCATACGCGCGCTGCAAAAACGTCGAATAGATCGCAACGACGGGAATCATGCCCTGCGCTGCAAGGCCGCCCGCCATGGAAACGGCATGCCCCTCGGCAATGCCGACATCGAAGCAGCGGTTCGGGAACTCCGCGGCAAAGGGCGTCAGACCCGTACCGTGGAGCATGGCCGCCGTAATGGCGCACACGCGCGGCTCGTCCCGCGCAATTTCGCAGAGCGTCTGCCCGAAGGTGTCGGAGAAGGTCGTTTTCGGCGCGGAGAGCGGCTTGCCACTGACGGGGTCGAACGCGCCGATGCCATGAAACACGTCAGGATTCTCCTCCGCAGGGGCGTAGCCGTGGCCCTTGTGCGTGATGACGTGCAGCAGCACGGGGCAGCTGCAATCCTTCACGATGCGCAGCATGTATTCCAGCCGCTGCACGTCGTGCCCGTCCACGGGGCCGTAGTAGGCAAAGCCCATCTCCTCAAAGAGCGTCGAGCCGAGCACCATCCGCTTCCAGCGGTCCTTGATGTGACTTGTAAAATTATAGATCGCCCGCCCGCCGGGGAGCTTCTGCGTCACCGTGCGGTAGGCCTTTTTCAGGCGGAAATAGCCGGGCCGCACCCGCAGCTCGGACAGATAGCGGGACATGCCGCCCACATTTTTCGTAATGGACATGCCGTTGTCGTTCAGAATCACGATCAGCGGCTCATTTGTCTCGCCCGCGTCGTTCATCGCCTCATAGGCAAGGCCGCCGGTCATCGCGCCGTCGCCCAGCAGGGCGATGATGCTCTGCTTTTTGCCCTGCAGCGTCCGCGCCCGCGCCATGCCCAGCGCCGTGGAGACGGACGAGGAGGCGTGGCCCGCGACAAACGCGTCGCACGGGCTTTCCTCCGGCTTGGGGAAGCCCGCCATGCCGCCGAGCGACCGCAGCGTCGCGAAGGCCTCCCGCCGTCCGGTCAGCAGCTTATGCACGTAGGACTGATGGCCGACGTCGAACAGCAGCCGGTCGACCGACGTGTCAAACACGCGCTCGATGGCCACCGTCAGCTCCACCACGCCGAGATTGGATGCGAGATGGCCGCCGGTTACCGCCACATGCTCCACCAGAAACTGCCGGATCTCCGCGCACAGCTGCGTCAGCTCCGCAGGCTTGAGCGCGAGAAGGTCGTCTCTGGAATTGATTTGATTCAGCAAATTCAAGCTTACACAACCTGTCTGGATGCCGCTTATCTTCTCGGCTTGTGCCGGAACAGCGACTTTATATAATAGATTGGCTTGGAAACCATAGAAACGACAAGCGTGGCCTGCCTCATGGCAATGCCCTTGCCGCAGGCCTTGCCGCCAATGGTCAGACCCGCAACCAGTGCGGACATGATGAGCTGTCCGACCGTCTCGGAGGTGAGGCTCGACAGTGCCT
>CAKUNB010000176.1 GCA_934668285.1 uncultured Oscillospiraceae bacterium
GCTGACCGACACCGGCATCGTGCCCGGCTCGGGCGTCGGCAACCGCCGCAGCGGCTTTTCGCGGCAGACGCTCGGCGTGCCGGTGCTGGCACTCGGCGCGGCGACGGTGACGGACGCAAGCACGCAGAGCATCGTCACACCGCGCGATATCGATGAGCAGGTGCGCTATCTCGCCGCCGTGCTCGCGGGCGCGGTAAATCTGGCGCTGCATCCGGAGCTTTCCTATGACGAGCTAATGCAATTTATTCCGAATTGTTAAAAAAGCGTTATGTCAACCGAGTATTCAGCGCTTGCAAGCGCTTTTGCACAACGGGCGGTGTGCATAAACCTGTGCACAGTGTGCAAAACTCCTGCAAATTCAGCGCTTCCCCTCCGCTACGGCACAGGGCATTTCGATAAATCCCATGAATATTTTTGTGAATACCGCAAACTTTTTGGTTTCGATAACCCGTAAATTCTCGCAATAAGTCGACCTTATGTCAACCGGTTTTGTGACTTTTCGGTCGAAAAAATTCGAAAAACCTCGAATCTGTCCGAAGCGGCGCGGCGGTGTATGAAACGGCGCGTTTGGGAAATACTGTTTCCTGCAACGCACAACCAAAAACACGCAGGAGGAACACCCATGCAGGGAAAGGTCGAAATCTGCGGCGTCAACACCGCACGCCTGAAAACGCTGAAAAACGAAGAGATGCTGCGGCTCCTGAAGCGGTCGCAGGCGGGCGACGAGGCGGCGCGGCAGCAGCTCATCGAGGGCAATCTCCGGCTGGTGCTGTCGGTGATTCAGAAATTCATGGGGCGCGGCGAGAATCCGGACGATCTGTTTCAGGTCGGCTGCGTCGGCCTTCTGAAGGCGATTGCGAACTTCAACACCGACCTGAACGTCCGCTTCAGCACCTACGGCGTGCCGATGATCGAGGGCGAGGTCAAGCGCTATCTGCGTGACTATAGCGCCATCCGCGTCTCGCGCAGCATGCGCGACACTGCCTACCGCGTGCTGCAATGCAAGGAGGCCCTGCAGCGCGACAGCGCCCGCGAGCCGACGCTCGAGGAGATCGCCGCCAAGCTGGAGCTTTCGCCGCAGACCGTGCGGCAATCGATGGACGCAATGGCCGCGCCGGTTTCCCTGTATGAGCCGGTCTACTCCGACGGCGGCGACCCGCTGACGGTCATGGATCAGCTGCGCGACAACAAGAACACCGACGAGCAGTGGCTCGAGCACCTTGCCCTGCGCGAGGCCATGAGTACGCTCGGCGAGCGCGAAAAGAAGATTCTGGCACTGCGCTTTTTTGACGGCAAAACACAGATGGAGGTTGCCTCCGAGGTCGGCATCTCGCAGGCGCAGGTCTCCCGGTTGGAAAAGAACGCCATCTCCACCCTGCGCAAGGCCATCTGCCCCTGAAAAATCAGCCGAGGACGGTTTATCGTCCTCGGCTGATTTAATCAGAGCTTCCTTAGTTATTGATCACGTTTTCAACGTAGCGCATGAAGATGACCGCAACCTGTGCGCGGGTGGCGTTGCCTTCGGGATTCAGGAAGATTCCGCCTGCCTCGCCGGTGCCGTTGATGATGCCCTCGGCGAGCGTCCACGAAAGCGCATCCGTCGCCCAGTCGCTGACGGAGGCCGCGTCGGGGAAGGCGGAAAAATCGCCGCGTTTGCCGGTATCAAGCCTGCAGCTGTTGGCGTAGCGGTAGAGAATCGCCGCCATTTGCTCGCGGGTAACGTTGCCCTCCGGATCGAACTTGCCGCCGCCGATGCCGTTGACGATGCCGTTTTCCGAGGCCCATGCGACCGGCTCCGCATAGTACTGCGAGGCCGGGACATCCGTAAAGGCGTTTGCCGTCCGCGCAGGAGTTTTGCCGTCGAGCCGCCACAGGACAGTAACCAGCATGCCGCGCGTCATGGCGTTCTCAGGGCTGAACAAGTCAACCTCCGTGCCATTGAACAGGCCGTTGCGGTTGGCAAACTTCACGCCGTTATAGAACCAGTCGTGCTCTCTGACGTCCTTGAACGGATTGACCCAAGGCTTCTCCGGCTCGACGTAGTTCGGATCCTTCGCGCCGCAGGCGGTGCAGACGCCGTTCTGATAGCTATGACCGGCAGCCGGTATCGGCTTGCCGCTTTCCAGCAGCTTGCCGCAGTCCCTGCAGTACAGGTCGCCGGTGTAGCCCGCCTCGGTGCAGGTGGCCGCCGCCGCATTTTTCAGCTCGGTGTGTTCGTGCGGACAAAGCGGGGCAAATTCCGGATATTTTCCGTTCACAAGGGCAAAGCAGCCGCTGCGATTCAGCTCCTGCAGGAACGCGGCGGAGGCCATTTCTGCCGCTGTACGCACTGCGACGTTTGTCATCTCCGCCTTACCGTTGCCCGCATAGGCGCAGGAATTCGTGCGATAATAGAGATTGCTGCGGACGCTGGTGGAGCGGAGGCTGTCGCGGCCGATCGTGCCGCCGGTCGTGCCTGCAGCCGCGGTCACCGTTCCGTAGTTAAAGCAGTTTTCGGCGCGGTAGTAGTTGCCGTAGCCGATCAGGCCGCCCGTTCCGGCCTTAGAATAGGTGTGTTCATTCGTTATATCGCCGACGTTGTAGCAGTCGTGCAGCGCCGCCGCGTTTTCGGTCATGCACGTACCGGCAACGCCGCCCATGTACCAGCCGCGCCCGCGCAATGCGCCGTAGTTTGCGCAGCGCGTGAGGCTGCCGCCAATGCTGCCGGCAATGCCGCCGATGCCGACGGAGGAGCCGTTCGCAGTGAGTGCCGCCTCATTGACGCAGTCGCAGAGCACAGTTTCCCTGTCAAGCACAACGCCGGCGATGCCGCCGAGACCGTCCGTGCCGGTGACCGCGCCTCGATTGGTGCAGGCGGTCACGACGCAGGCGCTATCCAGCTGCGCCGCAATGCCGCCAGCGCGGTTACCGCCCGAGAATACCGTAGCTTCATTGACGCAGTTGAGAATCGTCGTGTTTTTCGCTTGGGCAACGATGCCCGCTGCGCTGCCGTTGGCCCTGACCGTGCCGGAGACGCGGAGATTCTTCAGCACCGCGCCATCAGCCGCAAGGAACAGAGCCGCGCCGCTGCCGGTGGTTTCGGCGGTCATTTCAACAATTTGGAAGCCGTTTCCATCAAACGTGCCGGAAAACGGTGCCTGCGTCGAGCCGATACCGTCAAACCAACGGACGCTCCGGTTGAAGGTCTTGTCGTCGTTGAGCAGCGAGATATCCGCACCGAGGCGGACAGTCTTGCCCACAAAGCGATTGCCCTGCTTGACCAGCAGCGCCAAGCCCGCAAGCTGCCGCGCCGTCGTCAGGGTAAAGCCGTCCTTTGCTTCGTCGTACCAGTCCGTTTCGGCAAGCTGCGTCCAGACCTTGTGGGTCGTGTAGCCGGTCGCGTTCAGGCGCAGTGAGGCCGAGGTGATTTGATTCGTTACCATGAATTTGCCGGTGTCGGTCTTTGTCTCCTTGCCGGAGTCATCCAAGAAGGTGAAATAGTAGCAGAAC
>CAKUNB010000177.1 GCA_934668285.1 uncultured Oscillospiraceae bacterium
CGCCGCCGACGGCGCGACGAGTCTTTCCGGTGCGGACTTAAAAGGTCCCACCGCCATCGTCATCGGCAATGAGGGCGAGGGCATGAGCCGCCTTGTCGCGGAAACCTGCGACTTCAAGGTCAGCATCCCCATGCGCGGGCAGATTTCCTCGCTCAATGCCTCTGCCGCCGCCGCAATTCTGCTTTACGAAGCAGTCCGTCAGAGAGGATAACCACCATGTCGACCGAATCGGAGCACGAAAAACTGAATACTTCGGCTCCGAGCGAGGCCGAAACCAACGAGTTTTCCGTAGAGTCTATCCTGCGCGAATTTGGCGGCGAAGCGCCCCCCGTGCCGCCGCAGGAGAAAGCCGCTCCACCCGAAACACCGCCACAGGAGCCGCCCGCAGCCGCGCCGAAGGAGGAACCGGCGTCACCGCCAGCTCCGCCGCCGGAGGAGCCTGCGCCCGCTGCGCCGGTCACCGATCGCACCCTCCGCTTCCGTCCGGTGGAGCAGCCCGAGGACGCTTCTCCGGTGTCAAAGAAGACGCAGGCCATTCCGGCTGTCCCTCCGTCGATCAAGGCCCGTCTGCCCAAGCGGCAGCCGCCCGTCGTCCGGCCCGTGATTACCCCGCTGCCGAAGCCAACGCCGCCCACGCCGCAGGAGCTGCTCAAAAAGCCGCACAGCGGCATCGGCCTGTTCCGGCTGCGGCTGTATCTGCTGCTGCCGCTCGCGCTGCTTATGCTCCTGCCCGCGCTGGAGCCGTGGCTCCCCGTTTCGCTTGATTTTGTGCCGCCCGCGCTCCTCTCTTGGGGCACCGTCGGCCTGTTCACGCTTGCCATGCTGCTCTCGCTCGAGGTCAACGCGCGCGGCGTGAGCGATCTCCTGCACCTGCGCATAGGGCTGTACACGCCCGCCGTCGCCGCCGCCGTGCTTGCGCTGATCCGCACAGTGGAGCACCGCGCCGCGCCGGAGCCGGACTATTGCGCCGTCGTGACGGTGCTCTATTTCTTCCTCATGCGCTCGATCCTCTGCGAGAAGAAGGCCATGCGCTTTACCCTCCGCGCCGTCAGCTCGTTTACAGCCCCGATGGGCGTCTACGACACGCCGCAACTGATCAAAAACACCGCCTCCCTCCGCCGCGACGTCGGCAAGATCGATGATTTCATGGAGCACCTGCTCCTGCCCGACCGGCCGCAGAAGCTCTTCCGCATCTATGGCTGGTGCATCCTGCCCCTGAGCGGCGCGGGCGCGTGGCTGCTGTCGTATTTTGCCGGAAAGGATTTCGTGCTGTGCTGGCTGCTTCTGCTGCTCTGTGCGCTGCCCTTCTGCGGCGCAATGGCCTATTCGCGTCCCTTTGCGCGGCTTGCAAAGCGCCTGCACCACATCGGCGGCGCGCTCTGCGGCTGGTACGGCGCGCGCGTCTTCGGTGGCAAGCACACCATCATCCTCCGCGACGAAGACCTGTTTCCCAAGAGCAGCATTGCCTCCAACGGCATGAAGCTCTACGGCGCCTATCCCGCCAGCCGTGTCATCGCCTACGCGCTCGCCGCGCTCAACGCCGCGAACAGCCCGCTGGTCGATCTGTTCGAAACCCTCCTGCAATCCCAGCTCGGCACACACTACCCCGTCGCGGACCACCGGTTTTACGACATTGGCGGCATCGGCGCGGAAATCTTCGACGATATCGTCCTCGTCGGCTCGCTTGCCTTCATGCGCAGCATGGGCGTGCACATGCCCGAGGGCGCGCGGGTACGGCAGGCGGTCTACGTCTCCGTCAACGGTGAGCTGGCGGGCGTCTTCGCCCTGCGCTACAAGGCCAACCACTCCACCAAGGCAGGCCTGCGCAGCATTCTTGCCAACCGCAACTTCTCCGTCGTGCTGGCAACGCGCGATTTTCTGATCACGCCGGAGCTGATCTCCGCAAAGTACGAGCTGTCCGCCGCCGCCATGCGCTTTCCCGATTACCGCGAGCGCCTGCGCCTGTCGGCCAACGACCGCAACGAGAAGAACCGGCAGGGCGCGCTGATCGCAAAGGACACCTTCGGGGCCTTTGCCATGACCGTCGCCGCCGGACGGACGCTGCGGATGTGCGCTCTGTTTTCCACCTTCCTGAGCGTCTTCTGCGGGCTGGTGGGGCTGCTGCTGTGCGCCGCCCTGCTGATTTGGGACGCCGCCGCCGTCATTTCTCCGCTGAATATTCTGCTGTTTCAGGTGATCTGGGCGGTGGTGAACAGCTTTTTGACCTTCGTTTTACTTAAATTTTAAGCTGCCGCCGCGGATTTGAACATTTTTAACGAAAAAACCGGAATAGTCATTGCAATATTTGAAACCATCGTGTATAATGAAACTAATTGTGGCAACATCGGTATGCCGCCCGCAGTCACGTCCCGACTGCACAGAAAGGAGATTTTCAACAACATGTACACTGCGAAGGATATCCGCAATATCGCGCTGCTCGGTCACGGCGGCGATGGCAAATCCGCCCTGTGCGAGAGCATGCTCTACCTCACCAAGGCGATCACCCGCCTCGGCAAGCGCGCCGACGGCACTACCGTTTCCGACTTTGACGACGAAGAGAAGAAGCGCCAGTATTCCATCAAGACCTCGGTCATTCCCGTGGAGTACGGCGGCTGCAAGCTCAACGTTCTCGATAACCCCGGCTACTTCGATTTCGCAGCCGAGGTCGTGCAGTCCCTCCGCGTTGCGGACGCAGGCCTGATCTGCCTGACCGCGAAGTCCGGCATCGCCGTCGGCACAGAAAAGGGCTGGAAGTCCCTTGCTGATGCTGAGCTGCCCACGATGTTCTACGTTTCCAAGCTCGACGAGGAGCACGCCAACTTCTTTGGCACGTTCGATGCCATCCGCTCCACCTTCGGCGCTTCCGCCATTCCGTTCACCTTCCCGATCCTGAACGGTGAGCAGGCGGTCGGCGTTGTCGACCTGATCGAAAAGAAGGCCTACGACGCAGCCGGTAAGGAAATCGCCCTCCCCGCTGACGCCGAGGAAAAGATCGAAGAGTACATGATGGAGCTCAACGAGCAGGTCGCCGAAACCGACGAGGCGCTCATGGAGAAGTTCTTCATGGAAGAGCCGTTCACCCCCGAGGAGCTTATCAAGGGCATCAAGGACGGCATCGCGCAGCGGACTGTTACCCCCGTGTTCTGCGGCTGCTCCATGAACGGCCTCGGCACCGTCCGCCTGATGGAGAACCTCAAGAAGTTCGCTCCCTCCCCGCTCGAGGGCAAGCCCATGGTCGCCGTCGACGAGGACGGCAACGAGTCCGAGTTCAAGCTCGACCCTGCCGGCAGCCCGATGGCGTTCGTGTTCAACACCGTCGCCGACCAGTACGGCAAGAACTCCTACTTCAAGGTCATCTCGGGTGACATTGAGGACACCCTCACCGTCGTCAACGCCCGCACCGGCGACACCGAAAAGCTGGGCAACACCTTCTTCCCGAAGGGCAAGGACAACGCCAAGACCTCCAAGGT
>CAKUNB010000178.1 GCA_934668285.1 uncultured Oscillospiraceae bacterium
GTGGGCAGCCAACGGCGAAAAGGTCGTGCTGGTTCGTCTGGAAACCAGCCCCGAGGACATCGAGGGCATGGCAGCCGCACAGGGCATCCTGACCGTTCGCGGCGGCATGACCTCCCACGCAGCCGTCGTCGCCCGCGGCATGGGCACCTGCTGCGTCTCCGGCTGCGGTGATATCACCATGCACGAGGAAGAAAAGTACTTCGTCATCGCCGGTAAGGAATACCACGAGGGCGATTGGATCTCCATCGACGGCTCCACCGGCAATATCTACGGCTGCGCTGTTGCGACCGTCCCCGCCAGCATCAGCGGCAACTTCAACCGTCTGATGAAGTGGGCCGACAGCTTCCGCAAGCTGCGCGTCCGCACCAATGCCGACACCCCGCGCGACACTGCGCAGGCCGTCGCGTTCGGCGCAGAGGGCATCGGCCTTTGCCGTACCGAGCATATGTTCTTCGAGGCCAGCCGCATCAAGGCAATGCGCGAAATGATCGTCGCCAAGACCGTCGAGGCCCGCAAGGAAGCGCTGGCCAAGATTCTGCCCTATCAGCAGGGCGACTTTGAGCAGATGTACCGCGAGCTGCAGGGCCGTCCGATGACCGTTCGTTATCTCGATCCCCCGCTGCACGAGTTCCTGCCGACCAAGGAGGAGGACATTGCCGAGATCGCTGCGGAGCTGAACATCTCCGTCGAGGAGCTGAAGGAAGTCATTGCCTCCCTGCACGAGTTCAACCCCATGATGGGCCATCGCGGCTGCCGTCTGGCCGTTACCTATCCCGAAATTGCCGAGATGCAGACCACCGCGGTCATCAACGCCGCCATCACGGTCAACCACGAGTATCCGTGGTACCGCATCGAGCCGGAAATCATGATCCCGCTGGTCGGCGAGGCCAGAGAGCTGAAGTACGTCAAGGATGTCGTCGTCGCCACCGCCGATAAGATCATCGCCGAGGCCGGTGTTGAGATGAAGTACAAGGTCGGCACGATGATCGAGATTCCGCGCGCCGCGCTGACGGCGGACGAGATTGCCAAGGAGGCCGAATTCTTCTCCTTCGGCACCAACGACCTGACCCAGATGACCTTCGGCTTCAGCCGCGACGACGCGGGCAAGTTCCTCGATTCCTACTATGACCGCAAGATCTACGAGTTTGACCCGTTTGCGCACCTCGACCAGAACGGCGTCGGCAAGCTCGTGAAGATGGCGGCAGAGCTGGGCCGCGCGACCCGCCCCGACATCAAGCTCGGCATCTGCGGCGAGCACGGCGGCGACCCCGCCTCCGTCGAGTTCTGCCATAAGGTTGGCCTGAACTACGTCTCCTGCAGCCCCTTCCGCGTCCCCATCGCCCGCCTCGCTGCCGCGCAGGCCGCCCTGCGGGAGAAACTGTAAAAAGTCATTTTTGCAAGAGAACACCGCATGATCTGAATAACGGCTGCATCACCAACCCGTGATGCGGCCGTTTTGTATGCACGGGCAGCGCCTTTTTGCTTGCGTGGATTAGAATTGTGCTATATAATGGGACTGCCGATTTAGCGGCAGCCTCATTCTGAACTTCGAAGGGAAGCTATGACCGACTTTTTGCAGCGCATTCGGGAGGGAGAGCCTGCGATTCCTGTTCGCAGGAAAATCGCTCACACTGCGCTTGCTTTTCTTCTCGGAATCGCCTTGGGCCTTCTGTCAAAATTTCTGGACACTGTGCCGTCCACCCGGCTTCCGGCGGTGCCGGCGTATCTGGATATCACCAACTTTCTGGGGCGGTTTGCGATCTGGGTTTTGCTGGCGCTGCGCATCTCCGTGTTCAGCAATTCCGCCCGCCGCGCGGCACTGAATGTCTTTTTTTTCGTCGGAATGGTGGGCAGCTATTATCTCTACTCCCGCCTGGCCGCCGGATTTTTCCCGCGGAGCTATGCGCTGGTCTGGTTTGGCTTTACCGCCGCGTCGCCGGTGCTGGCTTTGCCTGCTGGTACGCGAGGGGGCGGAGCAGGGCGGCATTTTTCCTGTCCGCGCTGGTGCTTGCGGGCAATGCCGACTACAGGGAGATCATCCGTGCGGTGGGCTTGGAGGCGAAGGCCGCAAAATACCCTTCCGAGCTTTCGGGAGCCGAGCTGGCATTCTATCATGCGCAGGTACGGATGGGCAGGGTGACCGCCGGCGTTTCGGGCGGCTGCCTGATCGCGACCTCCGTCGTGATGCTGCTCTTTTATGTGAAAAACTACATCGGCACGCACGGCAAGGAGCTTGGCATTCTCAAGGCGCTGGGCTATTCCAACGGCAAAATCGCAGGGCATTTCTGGATTTTTGGTCTGCCCATTCTTGTCGGGTGCGCCGCGGGATTTGCCGTAGGGTCGCTTTACTTGCCAACCTTTTACCAGAAGCAGGCCTCGAGCCTGCAATCGCTGCGTCCGGAATTTCATCCGCTGCTGGCCTTTGCCCTGATCGGCGCGCCGACGATTGCGTTCGCTGTCCTGTCGGTGCTGTTCGCTGACCGGAGGCTGAAGCGCCCCGTGCTGGAGCTGCTGCGCGAAAAGCAGAGCGTCAGAGCCAAAACCGGCAGGGACGGAAAAGAGGACGCGCCGTTTCTGAAGGATTTGCGGAGCGCCACGCGCCGGAGCAGAAAGGCGCTGGTTTTCTTTGTGGCGTTTTCGGCGTTCTGCTTCTCGGCAATGGTGCAGATGTCGTTTTCGATGACCGAGCTGGCAAGCGAAACCTTTGCCGTTATGGTGCTGTCCATCGGGCTGATTCTCGCCTTTGTGACGCTGCTTCTCCCGCTTTCCAGCGTCGTTCGGGGCAACGCAAAGACGATTGCCATGATGCGGGTCTTTGGCTACGACGACGCGACGTGCAGCCGCTGCATATTGGGCGCTTACCGGCCCGTTTCCTACCTCGGCTTTGCGCTGGGTACGGCGTATCAGTACGGCCTGCTGCGGCTGATGGTGTCGGTGGTGTTCGCGGATATTGAAAACGTACCGGCGTACCGCTTCGACTGGAAGGCGCTGTTGGTTACGCTGCCCCTCTTTGCGGCGACCTATGAGCTGATGATGTACCTCTATTCGCGCGGCATCCGGCGGCTTTCGCTCAAGAACATTATGCTGGGCCTGTAAGAGCGCGGAATTCCGCAAAACGGACGGTTGATTTTTGCTGCCAGATCCGTTAAAATAGACTTACTTTAAGCTTGGGAGGAACCGGCCATGGAATACAGACAGCTTCCGCATGGAAAGGAAAACGAAAAAATCGGCGTGCTGGGCATCGGCATGGGCGGTATCGGGACGACGCCGCCGGAGGAGATCGAGGCGATTGTCCGCAAGGCCATTGATAACGGCATCAACTTCTTCGACCTCTGCACCGCCGGAGCGACCTACGCGCCCGTCGGCCGCGCCATCAAGGGGCGGCGGGAGAAGGCGTTCCTGCAGTGCCATTTCGGCGCAGTTTATGACGAAAACGGCGAGTACGGCTGGTGCCGCGACTTTGAAA
>CAKUNB010000179.1 GCA_934668285.1 uncultured Oscillospiraceae bacterium
GGTCAGCGGCGAACGGTCAGAGGCAATCGCGCCGCCAAAGAGGAAGCTGTCACCCTGCCCGAGCGTCGCCGGCAGCTCCGGCGCGCACAGGCTGATCTCGTCGCGGACGATGCTGAAGCTGTCACGCCGGAGAATCGCCGGACCGGCGTCGTTGGTCGCCGTGATCTGAAGCATATAGTAGCCCAGCGGCAGCTCGTCCAGCCGCAGCTGCGCGTCCAGGGCGGAAAGCTCGGCCGTTCTTTCCTCGCCGTCTGTCTCCGCCGTTGCCAGCACCGCGCCGTCCGCGTCGGAAACCGTCGCTTCGAGCCGCAGCGCCGAGCGCTGTGAGCTGACCGTGCCGGTCAGGCCGGTCAGCTCGGCGGGCGCGTAGGCCTCGTTCAGCTGATAGCCCGTCAGGCGAATGGGGTCACTCTTGACCCAGACGTAAAACGGCTCCGTTTCCGTCGTCCGCTCGCCGTCCGCCGTCTGCGCGGTAAAGCGGCAGCGGTATTCCCCCTTTTTCAGCGACGCAAAGTCCAATTGCAGCGCCGAAAGTGCAAATTCCATCCCGCTTGCAGCGGTCTCCGCGCGCTGCACTGCCGTCCCGTCCGCATCGACAAGCTCCGCCCGCAGCGAGCGCAGCTGCGCGGCGCTGAGGAGCCTTCCGGTCAGCGCAAAATCTGTTCCTTCCTTCAAATCAACCGGCAGCTCCGCCTCGCTCAGCCAAAGCCCGCTCCGGGTGACGGCAAAACGGCTGGCATGCAGCAGCCGCTCCGTGTCGTCCGTCGCGGCGCTGATGCGGTAGGTATATTCGCCGTCCGGCAGACCCGTCAGGTCGACGCTGTGCCGGATCAGCGCAAGGTCAAATTCCTCCGCGTTCGGCTCCGCCGTCGCACCGGAGACCATGCGCTCGGCGCTGTCGTAGATGCCGAGCGTCACGCTCCGCAGCACGCCCTCCCGCGTCCGAACGATGCCGCTCGCATCGAACGCCTCGCCCTGATTCACCACCGCCGGAACGGCGGCCTTTTGCAGCGAGATCGTCTCGCCCTGCGCCGTGTAGCCGTTGAAGCCATACTGACGGCAGATCGCCGGATAATCCTTGAACGCAACATCTAAATCCGCATTCCCCGGCACGCCGTCCACGCAGCCGGAGGCGGAATACTGCCATGCGCCGTATGTAGCATGATATTGCTCATAGCGGTCAGCTTCCCCGCTGCTCGGGTACTGCGCGATCCAGCATTCATAGGTCTGCCCGATGCGCTGGGTGTCGATTTTTTCCTCGAGCCACGAGCGGCAGGAATACAGGCCCACGAGCCAGCCATCCGCCGCCACCGTGTCCAGAAACGCCAGCGCCAGCGCCGTCAGCGCCTCCTTGGACAATGCGCCGTGCACCTCCGGATCCTCCAGATCGAAGTAAACCGGATATTCCAGCTGCTTGCCCGCAAGCCACCGCTTGCAGCTTTCGGCCTCGCTGCGGGCGGCCTCCGACGTTGCCGCGTAGGAGTACACATAAACGCCGATATCCAGCCCCGCCGCCTTGGCCGCCGCGTAATTGCGCTCAAAAACAGCGTCCTGCGTATTGGAAAAGCCCGCGCGGAGGATGACAAAATCGATTCCCTGCGCACGGATGCGCTCAAAATCCACGTCCGCCCCCTGCCAGCTCGAAAGATCGACGCCGTGCGCAAGAATGCCCATGCCGTCGCCCGCCATCGAGCCGTCATACGCGCTATCGTCCGCCGAGACCAGCGGCAGTCCCGAAGCCACAACCGCCAGAAGCAGCGCAAGCGCAGTAAATTTTAGAAAAAATGCCTTCTTCATATTGCTACCAGCCGGTTTCTCATTCTATAATCTCATCATACCACACCGGAGGGAGCCTGTCAATTTTCGCTTTTCTCCGCAGCGCCCTGACCGTTTTGGTCGGTTTCGGTATCATGACACAGAAAAAGGAGATCGATCATGGTCTATGGCTATATCCGCGTCAGCACACGGGAGCAGAACGAAGACCGTCAGCTCATTGCGCTGAAGGCGGCTGGGGTCAAAGCTGAAAACCTCTATCTTGACAAGCAGTCCGGCAAGGATTTTGACCGTCCCGCCTATCGGGAGATGCTGATGCGGATGGAGGAAAACGACCTGCTGTACATCAAGAGCATCGACCGGCTCGGGCGGAACTACGCAGAAATTCTCGAGCAGTGGCGCTGCCTGACAAAGGAGCTGTGCGTAGATATCTGCGTTCTGGACATGCCGCTGCTCGACACGCGGCGCGGCAAGGATCTACTTGGAACCTTTTTAAGCGACGTCGTGCTGCAGGTGCTCTCCTTTGTGGCGGAAAACGAACGGGCCAGCATCCGCCAGCGGCAGGCAGAGGGCATTGCCGCCGCCCGCGCCAGAGGCATCAAGTTGGGCCGCCCGCCGATCCCGCTGCCGGAAAATTTCAACGATATCTGCGGCGCGTGGGAGCAGCGGGACATCTGTGCCCGACAGGCCGCCGGTATGTGCGGCATCTCTGTCAGCACCTTCCTCCGCCACATCCGAAAAAAATACCGCGAGCTGGACGCCCTCTACCCCTTCGACCCATCCAAGAGTATGCGGTAAGATCATACCCTGTGCGCGTTGAAATGTCTCCCCGTATGTCATTGCGATGTCGCAGCCGTTGGCGGCTCTGCCGCCTTACGGATGCGGGCACTCCGCTTGCCGGTCGGAGCGAAGCGACGTGGCAATCCGCATCCCCCGTCCCTTGATTCCGGCAAGCTCCGGCGACAGCTGGCTGTTTGCCCGCGAGGCGTATCTGAATGTTTGCCGTGCATATGCTCGTGTTTCAGGTCGTGCTCGTCCTGATTCCTCATCTCCGTCAGGCACTCGGCACGGAGATTTCCACCTGGGACTTTGTGCTCAGCCAAGGCTCTGGCAACGCGGCGCTGTGCCTGCTCCGGCTTATTTCTGCCAAGCGCCATGCTGACGAAGGCGCAGCAGCCGTCGCCGATCATGACGGCAATCGCCAGAGCAACAACCGTCAACGGAAAAACGACCGTGTTGGCCGCGTTGCCGTAGGAGCCGAGATAGCTTGCATTGGCAATAAAAATCTGATCAACGATGTTGCAGAGCGCTCCGACGAGCAGAGATAATACACGGAACAGCATGCTGGCGCATTCACTAGTTTAAAATTGTCGATACTGAATTTTGATTTTTTCAAAATTATTCACTCCCGCAGGCTGCACCCGCCCCTACAAAGCGCCGGTGCAGCCGGATTGTAAATCCTGCACTTTGCGGGCTGTGATTTTCCGTGCAATTTTGTATAATATGACCACGGACAAAGAAACAGGAGGTAATCAACATGGCATTCTCTCTCGACAGTAAGGTCAAGGACATTCTGAAAAATCCGGCGGCCGCGGCAGTTCTGGACAAGTACTGCGAAGGCGCGTCCAAAAACCCGCAGATGAAGCTCGTCGGCGGCCTGACGCTGCGCAAGCTCGCCAGC
>CAKUNB010000180.1 GCA_934668285.1 uncultured Oscillospiraceae bacterium
GTCCTCGACGAGGAGAAGAAGATTCTTGTCGCCCAGATGGACAACGACGAGAAGATGGCCGGCAAGCCCCAGCAGGTCAAGGAAAAGATTGCTGCCGGTAAGCTCAACAAGTTCTTCGAAGAGAACTGCCTCCTGCAGCAGGACTTCGTCAAGGACGGCAGCATGACCGTCGAGCAGTATATGCACAGCGCAGCCAAGGCGCTGGGCGGCTCTGTGGAATTTGTCGATGCAGTTCGCTTTGAAAAGGGCGAGGGCATTGAGAAGAAGCAGGAAGACTTCGCTGCTGAGGTCGCTGCGCAGATGAACATGGGCAAGTAAGCCCGCGCTGCAATTGAATCTTTTCGAAACGGCATGGCTGCGGCTGTGCCGTTTCGTCGGCATTTTTAATCTTTTTTTGGGAGAATTACATGAGAATTCAGCTTTCCGATCATTTCAGCTACCGAAGACTGATTCGATTTACGCTTCCGTCCATCGCAATGATGATCTTCATGTCGATTTACGGCGTTGTGGATGGTTTTTTCGTTTCCAACTTCGCGGGCAAAACGCCGTTTGCGGCAGTGAACCTGATTTGGCCCGCGCTCATGATTCTTTCGACCGTTGGCTTCATGCTCGGCACGGGCGGCACGGCCGTCGTTGCAAGAACGCTCGGCGAAGGCGAAAAAAAGCGGGCAAACGAGTATTTTTCACTGTTCGTTTATATCGCGTTTGCACTCGGCGTGATATTTTCCGTGCTGGGTATTGTGTTTGCGCCGCAGATTGCCGCGCTGCTCGGCGCAAAAGGCGAGCTGCGCGATAACTGCGCGCTCTATGCGCGGATCGTGCTGCTTGCGCTGCCGTTTTACATCTTACAGATGCTGTTCCAGAGCTTCTTCGTCACGGCGGAAAAGCCGCATCTTGGACTGATCGTTACCATCGCGTCCGGCGTGACGAATATGGTACTCGACTGCTTGCTGGTTATGCTCCTTCCGCAGGAGTATAAGCTCGCCGGTGCAGCTGCGGCTACGGCGCTGAGTCAGCTCGTCGGCGGCACATTTGCCCTGGTTTATTTCTTCCGCAAAAACAACAGCCTCCTGCGTCTCGGCAGAACGCATTTCTACGGCAAGGCGACCTTACAGGCCTTTACGAACGGCTCGTCCGAGTTTATGAGCAACGTTTCCATGAGCCTTGTCGGTATGCTGTATAACCTGCAGTTGATGAAATATTCCTACAACGGCGAGGACGGAATTGCCGCCTACGGCGTGATGATGTACGTCAGCATGATCTTCTCCGGCGCGTTCATCGGCTATTCCGTCGGCACTGCGCCGGTCGTGGGCTATCATTTCGGCGCGCAGAATCATGCGGAGCTGAAAAGCCTGCTCAAAAAGAGCCTGCGCATGATCCTGATCTTCGCCGTTGCGATGGTCGCGGCGGCGGAGCTGCTGGCCGTGCCGCTGGCGAAAATTTTCGTCGGCTACGACGCGCGGCTGATGCAGTTTACAATCGACGGCTTCCGCATTTTCTCGCTGTCGTTCCTTTTCATGGGCATCGCGATTTACGGCTCCGGCTTTTTCACTGCGCTCAGCGACGGTCTGACCTCCGCGCTGATCTCCGGCCTGCGAACGCTTGTGTTCCAGATTGCCGCTGTATTGCTGCTTCCGCTGATTTGGGGCGTGGACGGCATTTGGATTTCCATCGTCGTTGCCGAATTTATGGCCGCCGTGCTGACCGCGCTGTTCCTTGTGATTAAGCGAAAAAAATATCACTATTAACCCGCGCTTGCAACCGGGCGGAAAACGTAGTACAATAGGGGAAAGAGGAGGTGCGCGGAATGTATCGACCGCTGGCGGACGAGCTGCGTCCGAAAACGCTCGACGAGGTCGTCGGGCAGGATGAAATTCTCGGCGAGGGCAAGCTCCTGCGCCGCATGATCGAGTCTGGGACCGTGCCGAATCTGATTTTTTACGGCCCGAGCGGCACGGGAAAGACGACGGTTGCCAACATCATTGCCGAGGCGACACAGCGCAAGCTCTACAAGCTCAACGCAACGACGGCCTCCACCGGCGATATCAAGGAGATCGTCGCCCAGCTCGACACGCTGCTGGCCCCGAACGGCGTGCTGCTCTATCTTGACGAGATCCAATCGTTTAATAAAAAGCAGCAGCAGTCCCTGCTGGAGCATATCGAAAACGGCAAGATCACCCTCATTGCTTCAACAACGGAGAACCCGTATTTCTATATTTTCAACGCAATTTTAAGCCGCAGCACGGTGTTTGAATTCAAACCCATCACGCCGGAGGCCGTCCTGAAAGCGGTCAACCGCGCGGTGGATTACATGTCGAACAAAACCGGGCTCACCGTAACGGCAGAACCCGGCGCGTTGGAGCATATTGCGTCCTCCTGCGGCGGCGATGTGCGCAAGTCCGTCAATGCGGTCGAGGCGATCTTCCTTGCCGCAAGGCTGGGCGACACGAAGCTCTGCATTACGCTTGAGGATGCGAAGGCGGTCTCACAGCGCTCTGCCATGCGCTATGACCGCGGCGGAGACAATCAGTATGACTGCCTTTCGGCCCTCATGAAGTCCATCCGCGGCTCTGATCCCGACGCGGCGATTCACTATCTGGCGCGCTTTCTGGAGGCGGGCGACCTGCCGTCGTGCTGCCGCCGGATCCTGTGCTCGGTGGCCGAGGATATCGGCCTTGCCTACCCGATGGCCCTGCCGATTGTCAAGTCCTGCGTGGACAGTGCGCTTCAGCTCGGTATGCCCGAGGCCCGTCTGCCGCTGGCCGACGCGGTGATCTTCCTTGCCACCTGTCCCAAGTCCAACTCCGGCTGCATGGCGATCGATGCTGCGCTGGCCGACGTGCGCAAGGGCAAGGTCGGCCCGTTCCCACGTGAGCTGCAAAACGTCCACGCTGACAGTGCCGGACAGGAGCGCGAGCAGGGCTATCTCTACCCGCACAGCTACCCGAACCACTGGGTCCGCCAGCAGTATCTGCCCGACAACTTAGTTGGCACGGAGTACTACCACTACGGCGACAACAAGATCGAGCAGGCGGCGAAGCGCTATTGGGAGGAGATCAAAAAGTGATGGACATTCGCATCAATGACGTTTTGATGATGAAAAAGGAGCACCCCTGCGGAAGCAAAACTTGGCTGGTGCTCCGCACCGGTGCGGACTTCAGGCTCCGCTGCACCGGCTGCGGCCGCGAGGTCATGCTGCCAAGAAGCAAAGCGGAGAAGAATATCCGTTCCGTCAGCCGTCCGGAATCGTTCGACGGTGCTGCGCCGGATTCAGCAAAATAATTCGATGAGAAATAGAATAACGCAGAATTTTTCGGGCGAAAACCCGTGGGAAATCCGAAAACAGGCCGCAATTCCTTACTGGAATTGCGACCTGTTTTTTTGTACCGCCGCCTTATACTTTGTCCAAGGAAGGGGGCGGGGCGGTGACCGTCTATCT
>CAKUNB010000181.1 GCA_934668285.1 uncultured Oscillospiraceae bacterium
CTCGTCCTTTGCCTCGCCGAGGTACATGAATACCGTGACAAAAGGCGCCTGTCCGTTTGTGGTGAGCAGGGTTACAACCTGATACTGAATAGTCTGCACGCCGCGGCGTATCTCCTCGCGCAGGCGGCTCTCCACAACCTCGGCAAACTTCTCGTCGGAAACGCTTGTGCCGAGCGTGTCAAGCTCCTCGCGGAGCGTTTTTCTTATCTTCTCGCGGCTGACCTGAACAAACGGCGCGAGATGTGTGAGCGAAATGCTCTGCCCGCCGTACTGGTTGCTTGCAACCTGCGCGATTATCTGCGTAGCGATATTGCAGGCGGTGGAAAAGCTGTGCGGACGCTCTATCATCGTGCCGGAGATGACGGTGCCGTTCTGCAGCATATCCTCGAGATTCACGAGGTCGCAGTTGTGCATATGCTGGGCATAGTAATCCGCGTCGTGGAAGTGGATGATGCCGGCCTCATGCGCCTCGACGATGTCGCGCGGCAGCAGGATGCGGCGCGTGATGTCCTTCGAGACCTCGCCCGCCATATAGTCGCGCTGCACGGCGTTGATGGTCGGGTTCTTGTTGGCGTTTTCCTGCTTGACCTCCTCGTTGTTGCACTCGATGAGGCTGAGGATGCGGTCGTCGGTGGTGTTGGACTGGCGGACGAGGGTGCGGGTGTAGCGATAGGTGATATAGTGCTTTGCGACCTCGAACGCGCCGTGCGCCATGATCTGGTCCTCGACGAGGTCCTGAATCTCCTCGACGGACAGACTGCGGTTCATCTCCTCGCAGCGGATGGCGACGCTCTCGGCAATGCGGTCGATCTGCAGGGGCGTCATGCGCGCCTTCTCCTCGACGACGTCATTTGCCTTTTGAATTGCAACGCGGATTTTCTCAATATCAAAGATTACCTCCGCGCCGTTGCGCTTGATAATTTTCATGGTGTTTCCTCCCAAATATCCGTGAAAAAAGAGCGGAGTCGGTGGCCGCCCCAATGTGTCAGCTCCCCTATTATACAATATATTGTGGTAAATGCAAGCCCTAAACCACAAAATCTGCATTTTTTTCTTTTCGGGCCAAAACCAACGATTTTTGTGGCGGGGACTTCCTTTTCCGGACAGAATATACTATAATATTTGTATTACAAGAATTCGAGGAATCAGATGAAACGGATTGCCAGTATTCAGGATTTTTCCTGTCTCGGAAAATGCTCGCAGACCATTGCGCTGCCGGTGCTGTCGGCCATAGGGCTGGAATGCGCAGCGCTGCCGACGGCGCTGCTGTCGGCGCACACGGCCTTTGACGGCTTTGTCAGCCATGATCTCACGCCGCAGCTGCCGTCCATGCTGCGCCATTGGGAGCAGCTGGGGCTGCGATTCGACGCAGTCTACACCGGCTATCTCGGCTCGGCGGAGCAGATTGCGCTGGTGCTGCAATTTTTCGACGATTTCCCCGCGCCGCTGCGCTTTGTCGATCCGGTCATGGGCGACCACGGGCGGCTGTACACGGGCTTTTCCGACGATTTTCCGCAGAAAATGCGGCAGCTGTGCGGCCGTGCGGACGTGATAACGCCGAACGTGACCGAAGCGTGCCTGCTGACAGGACGCGCCTACCGCGCAAAGCAGCCGGAGGACGAGCTGCGGGAGCTTTTGGAAGGCTTGCTGGAACTCGGCGCAAAAAATGCCGTCATAACAGGGGTGCGGCTGGACGAACAGACGACCGGCATTGCCGCAATGGCACGCGGCAGCGCCCTCTGGCTGCACACCGCGCCGTATCTGCCGCACATCTTTCACGGCGCGGGCGACCTGTTCGCGGCGACCGCCGCCGGAGCGCTGACGCTCGGGCAGCCGCTGCCGGAGGCGCTGACGCTGGCGGCGGATTACACAGCGCTGACCCTGCGCCGGACGCTCGCCGACCCCGACCGCCGCTGGTACGGCGTGAGCTTTGAAGCGACGCTTCCCGACCTGATACAGCGGCTTTCCCGTCTGCCGCAACCGGAGGATAGTCTATGAAACGTAGTCTGAAACACCGCGCAACGGTCAAAAAGCAGCTCTGGCTGTCGTTTTTGCTGCCGTTCGCAATCGCCTGCATTTCCTTTGCCGTCGCGGGGCTGGTCCCCGTGGGGGACAAGCAGATCATGGCCAGCGACGGCTGGCATCAGTATTACCCCTTCCTCGTCTCCTTCCGCGAAAAGCTGCGCAGCGGCGGCTCACTGCAATACACGTGGGACGTCGGCATGGGCAACACGTATCTGTCGCTGTTTGCCTATTACCTCTCCTCTCCCCTGTACCTGCTGTCGGCGCTGGTGCCGCTGAAGCTCCTGCGGGAATTCTACGCGCTGGCGACGGTGCTGAAGCTCTCGCTTGCGGGCCTGTTTTTCGCGCATTTCCTGCGGATCGCGTTCCGGAGATTTGACTGGGCCTCGCCGTTTTTCGCGCTGTGCTACGCGCTGTGCGCGTGGGCAGCGGGCTATTACTGGAACATCATCTGGCTGGACACCTTCGCGCTGCTGCCGCTGCTCATCGCAGGTATGGTCAGCCTCCTGCGCGACGGGAAGTTCCGGCTGTATACCATTACGCTGGCGCTGAGCCTGTGGTGCAGCTATTACATTGCATATTTCTGCTGCATTTTCGTTCTCCTGTGCTTCATCGGCTATTGTATTCTTCAGCCGAACGGCTTTGTCGGCTTCCTTCGCCGCTTTACGCGCATCGGTATCTGCACGCTCATCGGCATTGCCATTGCGGCGGTGCTGCTCGTACCGACACTGCTGGCGATGCAGGGAACCTACTCCTCCGTCGGCAAGGCGCCGGAGCTGCTGGCGCTGAACATGGCCGACGGCGCAACCGGCCATCTCTCGGACGGGCAGGGCGTCTGGGGCGTTCTGACCGCGCAGACGCTGCCGGGGCTGCTCACCGCCTTCCGCAAGGTGACGTCAAATCTCCTGACCGGCGGGACGGTGACCTCGATGGAGGGGCTGCCGAATGTGTTCTGCGGCTTTGCCACGGTGCTGCTCGCCGTGAGCTACTGCTGCAACGGCAAAATCCGGCTGCGGGAGAAGATTTTCTCACTGGCGCTGCTGCTGCTGTTTTTCCTGAGCTACAGCTTCCGTATGCTCGACTATATCTGGCACGGCTTCCATTTTCCGAACATGCTGCCCTACCGTTTCAGCTTCCTGTCCTGCTTCGTGCTGATCTGCATGGCCTACCGCGCCTACACGCAGCTCGGCGCGCTGAAAAAATGGACGCTCGTGCCGGTCGGCCTGATCGCCGCCGGACTGCTGGCCAACGGCTGGCTTACGATTGACGAGCCGCTGCGGCCCGTTGTTATCAGCGGCGGCGTGCTGGTGCTGACGCTGGTGTGCCTGTGCGCCGCCGCGCCGGGGCGGGCACGGCAGAGGCTTGCAGGCATCGGGCTGAGTGCAATTCTGCTGTGTGAAAT
>CAKUNB010000182.1 GCA_934668285.1 uncultured Oscillospiraceae bacterium
CGTCGGCGACGGCAAATTCGCCCCCGACGGCGAGATCACCCGCGAGCAGATGGCCGCCATTCTCTACCGCTACTCCGGCTTTAAGGGTCTGAAGCTCAACGACGGTAAATTCACCGCCGACTACCCCGATGAAAAGGACATCAGCGCCTACGCCCTCGAAGCCATGCGCTGGGCCAATGCCGAATCCCTCATCAACGGCACCCGCGACGGCAGCACCGTCTACCTCGACCCCCAAGGCCACGCCACCCGCGCCCAAGTCGCCGCCATTCTAATGCGCTACGTGCAAAACGTACTGAGCAAATAACAACACGGCTGATACCACCATAAGGATCCGTAGGGCGGGGTGCCCTCACCTCGCCGCCTGCCGGCACTCTCGTCTGTTGTGCAGGGACGTTCATTGATTTTTCACCTTTACGCAGCATCGCCTCGGCTACCCGAAATGGGAAGCCGAGGCGATGTAGTATAAGGCGGGTCAGTATACCCAGATGGCGGGGAGGGAGGCTTGGGTCAGACCGAGCTTGGATTGGAGGGAGAGGGAAGCGGTGTTGCCGTCGACGACGTGGCAGTAGGGGATCCAGCCGCGTTGCAGATGCACGCCGATCAGGTGCGCCTCCAGCGCGTAGCCATAGCCCTTGCGGCGGAATTCGGGCAGGATTTCCAGCATTCCCATGCTGCCCTCCGGGTGCAGGCCGATGAAGCCTGCGAGCCGGTCGTTTTCATACAGGCCCCAAATCCATTCGCGGTCGATGCACTCGTTGAAATAGCCCGCCGCGTCGTCGATCATGTGGTAGTGCGATGCGGCGAGGGCAACGTCGCGGCGCTCCAGAATGCGGATGTCAAAATCGCCGTCCGACGGGGCGGTGGGCAGGGTATAGACCCACTGGGAGCAGGGATTTTCGTCCGTGAAGCCGAAGCGCCTTTTTGCAGTTTCCGCGGCGGCGCGGCTCTTGACGGCGCAAACGCGGATGCTTTTGAGATTTAACGAAGCGAGAACCGTGTCCAGCCGGTCGCCGTCCAGAATATCGGAATAAAATGCGTCCTCCTGTACAAGAACGCTGCCCTCCGGGCCTTCATAAAGCGGTTCGGCAAGCTGCCGCTGCCGCAGCGCGAACAAATCCGCGCGATTGACATCGATCATGATTTTTCCTTTCTGCTCTATAAGTAACCGGACGTTACCGTCCGGCTTTGCTCGCTAAGTCTGCAACATAATTTTCCATCTCCGCGCGGGAGTGAATCATGGCGCATTCGCGTGCGACGGCCTTGCGCGCCTCTGCGTCGAGTGTGTTGAAGTATTGCTGTGCGTCCGGGTTCTGCATCAGCAGCGGCCCGAAGCCCAAGGGGAAATTGGCGAACATATCGTGAAACATTTGCGGTCACCTCCGGGCTTAGCTTGCCCGAGGCGGCGGCGTTTCATTACTTCATTTCTGCCAATGTATCATGTAGCGCGGCGATAAATTCCGGCGTCGTGCCGCAGCAGCCGCCGACGACCGCTGCGCCCTCGCCGACGAGCCGCCGCATGCAGGCGGCAAAATCTGCTGGCGACATGGGATAGACGGCCTCGCCGGTGTCGGAGATCTTCGGCATACCGGCGTTCGGCTTGACGAGCAGCGGCACGGCGGCGGCCTTTTTCATATTGCGGACAAGGCTGACAAGCTGCTCCGGGCCGTAGGAGCAGTTGATGCCGACCGCGTCTGCGCCGAGAGCCTGCAGCGTTTCGACCGCCTCGATGCAGTCGCCGCCGAAATAGCAGCTTCCGTCGGCCTGCACCGTCATGGAGCACAGAACCGGCAGCTCGCACAGGCTCCGCGCCGCCTCGAGGGCGACGACCGTTTCGTTCACGCCGAGCATCGTTTCAATGACCAGCAGGTCGACACCGGCTTCGAGCAGCGCGGAAATTTGCTCTGTGTAAATTTCGTGCAGCTCGTCGTAGCGCATCGGGCCGTTCGGCTCCAGCGCTGCGCCGGTCGTGGTCACGTCGCCCGCGACGAGAACGTCCGGCACCTGACGGGACAGCGCGACGAGCGCCCTGTTCCACTCCCGCGTGTGCGCTTCTAATCCGTAACGGGACAGATTATAGCGGTTCGCGCCGAAGGTGGGGGCGTAGACGATCCGGCTACCTGCCGCCGCGTAGGCCGTTTGCAGCGCGATCAGCGCGTCCGGGTGGGCCAAAATCCATTCCTCCGCGCAGACCCCGCGCGGCATCCCCGCCTTCATCAGATTCGAGCCGGTCGCGCCGTCGAGCAGCACCGGCCCGGCCTGCGTCAGCGCCAAAAATTCCTCTCGTGTCATGGCTTTCGCTCCGTTTCGCAGTTTTTCTCTATTCTACCCGCTTTTCCGGCGGAATGCAATATTGAAATTCGGAAATGCTTCTGGTAGAATAGGAGCAAACGAACGGCGGGCTGCGCCCGCCGGAAGGAGGAACGTATGAAAAAAACGGTTCTGCGCAAGTATGCGCATCTGATTGCCAACGTCGGCATCAACGTCCAGAAGGGGCAGGAGGTTTTTGTCACTGCCGAGCTGGATCAGCCGGAATTTGTGCAAATGGTCGTTGAGGAATGCTACCGCGCGGGCGCGAAGCGCGTCGTCGTGGACTGGACCTATCAGCCGCTGGCCAAGCTGCACTACCGCTGGCGCACGAACAAGAACCTCGCGCAGCTGGAAAACTGGGAGGAAGCCCGCTGGCAGCACTATGTCGACGAGATTCCGTGCCGCATCTATCTGGTTTCCGAGGATCCCGACGGCCTGAAGGGTATCAACCAGGAAAAAATGGCGAAGGCCGGTCAGGCGCGTTACAAGATCATCAAGCCGTACCGCGACAAGATCGAAAACCGCTATCAGTGGTGCATCGCCGCCGTGCCTGGCGCGGCGTGGGCGAAGAAGCTCTTCCCCGAGCTGAGCAAGCATCAGGCGCAGGAGAAGCTGTGGGAGGCCATTCTGGCGGCCTCGCGCGTGAACGACGACCCCGTGCAGGCGTGGAAGGAGCATAACGAGGACCTCGCCAACCGCTGCGCATATCTCAACAGCCTGAACATCGAGACGCTGGAATATCACAGTGCCAACGGCACAGATTTCCGCGTCGGCATGATTCCGGAGGCGGAGTTCAAGGGCGGCGGCGAGACGTCGCTGCAGGGCTTCTATTTTAACCCGAACATCCCGTCCGAGGAGGTTTTCATCTCCCCGAAGCGCGGCGTGGCCGAGGGCATCGTGTACTCGACGAAGCCGCTGTCTTATCAGGGCCAGCTCATCGAGAATTTCTCCATCCGCTTCGAGGGCGGCAAGGCTGTCGAGGTTCACGCGGAAAAGAACGAGGAGCTGCTCAGGCAGATGATCTCCATGGACGAAGGCGCCGCCTACCTCGGCGAATGCGCGTTGGTGCCCTACGACTCCCCCATCCAGAATTCCG
>CAKUNB010000183.1 GCA_934668285.1 uncultured Oscillospiraceae bacterium
CGAAGGAAGAAATCCTTGAGTGGTATCTCAACACGATCTACCTCGGTCAGGGCTGCTACGGCGTGCAGAGCGCCGCGCAGGTTTACTTTGCCAAGGACGTCAGCGAGCTGACACCGGCGGAGTGCGCCAGCATTATTGCCATTACAAATAACCCCTCGCTCTATGACCCCTACCTGCGGCCGAAGAACAACCGCGAACGCCAGCTCACAATCCTTAGTGAGATGTACAAGCAGGGCTATTTCAAATCCGAGGCGGAGTACAACGAGGCCAAGTCGCAGGAGATGGTCTTCCGCAACGGCAACTACGACGACAAGACCTTCCGCTGCAGCGCCTGCACCTTCAAGGGCACCAGCGAGGATTACGTTCTCGGCGATGACGGCCAGTACTACTGCCCGTGGTGCGGCGAGCCGAACTATGCCGTTGACGACAGCAATGTCTACTCCTACTTCGTCGACACGGTCTACCGCGACGTGATCCGAGACCTGTGCGATAAGTACGAAATCACCTCGCAGGCCGCGGAGCAGAAGCTGCTGACCGGCGGCTACCGCATCTACGCGACCATCAATCCCGACGTCCAGCACATTGTCGACGCGGTCTATGAAAACACGGACAACGTTCCGGACACCATCAGTATTCAGCAGCTGCAATCCGCGATCACCGTTGTGGACAACGCCACCGGCGATGTCGTGGCGATCTGCGGCGGCGTCGGCAAGAAGGAGTATCCCCTCTCGTATAACCGCGCCGAGGCCAAGCTGCCAACCGGCTCGTCAATCAAACCGATTGCGGTCTATGCCCCTGCACTGGAAGCCGGTGTGGTTACTCCCGCTACAGCCTTTGAGGACTCTCCCTTTGACGGCAACTGGCCGCAAAACGACTCCCGCTCCTACAGCGGTATGTGTCTCGTACAACGCGGCGTAACCGCCTCTCTGAACACCATCTCCGTAAAAACGCTGAATGCACTGGGTCTGCAGGAAAGCTACGACTTCCTCACACAGAAGCTGGGCATTACAACCCTTGTCGACCACGTGACGATCGGCGGCAGAGACTATACGGATATTGCCTACGCGCCGCTGGCGCTCGGCGAGCTGACCTACGGTCTGACGGTTCGCGAAATGACACAGGCCTTTGCAACCTTCCCGAACATGGGCACCTTCCGCGAGGCGCGCACCTACACTCGCGTCGAGGATTCGGAAGGTAAGCTTGTTCTGGACAATTCGCAGGAGAGCCACACCGCCGTCAGCGACCGTACGGCCTTCTATGTCAACAATCTGCTGACGGATGCCGTCTCCGCCGGTACCGGCACCGCAGCCTACAAGGACAATGTGGTCGTTGCAGGCAAGACCGGCACCTCCGGCAACAACCAGTCGCGCTGGTTTGCAGGCTACACGCCGTATTACACCGCCGTCGTCTGGTGCGGCTACGATGAACCGGAGCAGGTCATCCTCTCCGGCTCGTACACCAATCCCGCGATCCGCATGTGGCGGCAGGTCATGGACCCGCTGCACGAGGATCTGGAATACCGCTCCTTTACCGAGGTCAGCGGCTACGGCTGGTACAGCGTCTGCTCTGACTGCGGCGGCTACGCAACCGAGGCCTGCCAGAAGGACAACCGCGGCAACAACAGAGGCCGCACGACCTCCGTGCGCCTGTTCTACGAGGACGCGCCCTCCTTCACCTGCACCTGCCATACGCTGGTGAAGATTTGCGGCGAGTCCGGCAAGATCGCAAACGAGTTCTGCGAGCATGTCGAGGGCAACGAAATCACGGAGGTCGGCAAGCTGATCTATGATCCCGACTGGAAGGTCAACAAGGACGCCGATTACGTTTATAATAAGGACGACCCGAGCCAGATCTGCAGCATTCATACCGCAGACTCCACCGCAAGCACCGAACCAAGCGAGCCAACGGAGCCGACTTCGGATGTCAATCCGCCTGCCCCGACCGAACCGGCAACGCAGCCGCCCTCGTCAGAGCCGACGGCGGCTGCGCCTCCGGAGGTCACGCAGTGGTTTGAGCAGCGGCGGATCGATCTATAACACCATTACAGAGACAGGAGATACGGTCCAATGTGGAAGGCTGACCAATGGAAGGATTACGAGGTGCTGGATGCCTCGGACGGAGAAAAACTCGAGCGCTGGGGGAAATATTACCTCGTGCGGCCGGATCCGCAGGTGATCTGGAGCACGCCGAAGCAGCACCCGCGCTGGCGGAGCTTTGACGCCCGCTACGCCCGCTCCAGCACCGGCGGCGGGCAGTGGTCGCAGCATCATCTGCCCGAGCGCTGGCAGATTGCCTATCGCGATCTGACCTTCAACGTCAAGCCCATGAATTTTAAGCACACCGGCGTATTTCCGGAGCAGGCGGCAAACTGGGACTTTATCGACGCGCAGATTCGCGCGGCGGGCCGCCCCGTTTCCGTGCTGAATCTGTTTGCCTACACCGGTGGCGCAACGCTTGCCGCAGCGAAGGCGGGTGCATCGGTCTGCCACGTGGACGCCGCAAAGGGCATGGTCGCTTGGGCGCGGGAAAATGCCGCCTCCTCCGGTCTGTCCGACGCGCCGATCCGCTGGATCATCGACGACTGTGCAAAATTCGTCGAGCGCGAGATCAAGCGCGGCCGCCGCTACGACGCGGTCATCATGGATCCGCCGTCCTACGGGCGCGGCCCCTCGGGCGAAATCTGGAAGCTGGAAAAGGATTTATATCCGTTTTTGAAGCTCGTCACCGGCGTTCTGTCGGACGATCCCCTGTTTTTTATCATCAATTCCTATACCACCGGTCTTGCGCCCTCGGTGCTGACGTGCCTGATGGACAGCCTGATCACCCCGCGCTACGGCGGCAGCACCGTCTCCGATGAGCTGGGCCTGCCGGTAACAGTCAGCGGACTGGTGCTCCCCTGCGGCGCGGCCGGCCGGTGGACAAGCAAAGTAAAATAGATCGGATTTCCTGTTATGAACGAAGCTATTCTTGCACAGCAGCTGCAATTTTCCTATTCTCAGGCCGAGGGTGCGCACGTTTCCGTGTTCGACGGGCTGAATCTCCGCATCGCCGAGGGCGACTTTGTCGCAATTCTTGGCCGCAACGGCTGCGGAAAGTCGACGCTTGCCAAGCATTTTAATGCCATTCTTCTTCCTGAGGGCGGCAGCGTCCGCGTGTTCGGCATGGACACGCAGGACGAAAATCTGCTGCTCGACATCCGCCGCACGGTGGGCATGGTCTTTCAGAATCCCGACAACCAGATGGTTGCAAATGTTGTGGAGGAGGACGTTGCCTTTGCACCGGAAAATCTCGGCGTTCCCTCTCAGGAGATTCGCCGCCGCGTGGACGAGGCGCTCAAGGCCGTGGGGATGTATGAATACCGCACCCACGCGCCGCACCTGCTCTCCGGCGGCCAGAAGCAA
>CAKUNB010000184.1 GCA_934668285.1 uncultured Oscillospiraceae bacterium
GACATCACCGTCGCAATGCACCAGCCGATCGGCCACGCCAGCCACACACCGTCGCTGCCCAGCGACGGCGACAGGATCAGCGCCAGCGCCACGCGCAGCACCAGATCAGTAAAGGTTGCGATCATAAAGTAGTTCATCGCACCCGCGCCGCGCAGCACGCCGTCGCAGCAGATTTTGATGCAGATGATGGGATAAAACGGTGCCAGAATCACCAGGAAGCGGCAGCCGATGCCCAGCGCGTCCGTGCCCTTTTCCTTCATAAACAGCCCGACGAGCTGCTCGCGCAGCAGGAGATAGGCCGCGCCGCAGGCCACGGCGACCACCAGCATCATCACAATGCCCGCCCGCGTGCCGCGCTTGACGCGCTCCTGCTTGCCCGCGCCGAGATTCTGCGCCGTGTAGGTCGAAACGCCGGTGCCGAGCGTCGTGAAGGTCGTAATGGCGAAGTTATTGATCTTCACGCCCGCGGAGTAGCCCGCAATCACCGCACCGCCGAGCAGATTGATAACGCGCTGCAGGATGATATTGCCGACGGAAACAAAGCTCTGCTGCAAGGTGCTCGGCAGGGCGATGCGGATGATGCGCCGCAGAATTCCCCAGTCAAACACGCGCGGCCGCTTGTCGCATTGCAGCTGCCGCAGCTTGCGCAGCACCGCCAGCATCGACAGCACGCAGCTCACGCCCTGACACAGGAACGTCGCCCACGCCACCGTGCCGGTGCCCCAATGCGGAAACAGCTTGACAAACAGAATATCGACAAACACATTCGCCGTCGAGGAGGCCGCCAGAAACAGAAACGGCGTCTTGGAATCGCCGAGCGCGGTAAAAATGCCGTTCGAAATGTTGTAAAAGAACAGGAAAATCAGGCCGCCGGTGTAGATATTGAGGTACTTGAGCGTCTCCGCCCTCAGCTCGACCGGCACGCTGATCGCCGCCAGCAGTGCCGGAGAAAGCAGGAAGCCCAGCACCATCAGCAGCACCGTCAGCGCGCCGCTGAAAATAAAGTTCGTCGAAACCGCCGTCTTGAGGTCGGCGATTTTTTTCGCGCCGAACAGCTGCGACAGCACGACCGAGCAGCCGATATTGCAGCCGAAGGCAAACGCCAGATAAATCAGTGTCACCTCATAGGCATTGCCGACAGCCGACAGCGCGGCCACGCTGATGAGCTTGCCCGCCACGAGCGAGTCGGCAAGGTTGTACATCTGCTGAAACAGCACGCTCCCCAGCAGCGGCAGGGAAAACTGCCACAGCACCTTGGCCGGCGCGCCGGTTGTTAAATCTCTTGTCATCTCTTCTTTACTACGAAAGAAGGACGCCCCAAACGAAGCGTCCTTCCGGTTCATTTAATTTAGTAAATGAAATTAGCCGTTCTCGCGCATCTTAGCGAAGCACTCGCTGCAATAGACGGGACGGTCGGTCTTCGGCTCAAAGGGAACGCGAGCCTCGCCGCCGCAGTTGGCGCAAACAGCGGTAAAGTACTCTCTGGGGCTGCGGGCAGCATTCTTGCGAGCGTCACGGCAGGCCTTGCAGCGCTGAGGCTCATTCTGGAAGCCTCTTTCCGCATAGAATTCCTGTTCGCCGGCGGTGAACACGAACTCCGCGCCGCATTCCTTGCAAACTAAAGTCTTGTCTTCGTACATGTTGGTTACCTCTCTTGAAAAGAATTTGCCCTGACGTGATGCCATCAAAATTGCTTGCTGATTGCCGCAGGGTGGTTGATATTGCGAGCGGCAATTGGTCGTAACGCTGCTTGTCGCTGCACAAATCATTATACCATTCCCGCGATATTTGTCAATAGTTAATGAGATTATTTTCGATTCCTGACAAATCTTTGTCTATTTTCGACGATTTTCGATCGCCGTTTTCGGTCAAATTGTCAGTTGATCGGCATTTTCATTGTGAAGATGCAGATGATCGTAGGCCAGCTGCGTGACGCACCGGCCGCGCGGCGTGCGCGTCAGGAAGCCGATCTGCATCAGATACGGCTCATAGACGTCCTCCAGCGTCACCGCCTCCTCGCCGATGGTCGCGGCCAGCGTTTCCAGCCCGACGGGGCCGCCCTTATAATACCGGATGATCGCCTCAAGCATCCGCCGGTCGGTCGCATCCAGGCCGAGCTTGTCCACCTCCAGCCGCCCGAGCGCATGGTCCGCCGCCTCGCGCGTGATCACGCCGTCGTAGTAAAGCTGCGCAAAATCGCGCACACGGCGGAGCATCCGGTTGGCGATACGCGGCGTGCCCCGGCTGCGGGAGGCCAGCTCCATCGCGCCGTCGCGCTCGATGTCCATGCCGAGCAGATTCGCCGAGCGCGTGACGATCCTGCAAAGCTCCTCCGGCGTATACAGCTCCAGCCGGAAGCTGACGCCGAAGCGGTCGCGCAGCGGCGCGGAGAGCTGCCCCGCACGCGTCGTCGCGCCGATGAGCGTAAAGCGCGGCAGGTCGAGCCGGATGGAGTTGGCCGACGGCCCCTTGCCGACGATGATATCGATGGCAAAATCCTCCATCGCGGGGTAGAGAATTTCCTCCACGGCGGTGTTGAGCCGGTGAATTTCGTCGATAAACAGGATGTCGCCCTCGCCGAGATTCGTCAGCAGCGCGGCCAGATCGCCCGCCTTTTCAATCGCCGGACCGGAGGTCACGCGGATGTTCACGCCCATCTCATTGGCAATCACGCCCGCAAGCGTCGTCTTGCCGAGGCCCGGCGGGCCGTAGAGCAGCACGTGGTCAAGCGGCTCGTTGCGGCGCTTGGCAGCCTCGATGTAAACCGAAAGGTTCTCCTTGATCTTCTCCTGCCCGTTATATTCCGCCAGCCGCTTCGGCCGGAGAGAAAACTCCCCCTCGTCGCTCGGCGTAAAGCTCGTCGTTACGAGCGGCGCTTCATAATTCTGCGAAAAATCAATACTCATCTGCCCTTACCTCATTACCATCGCCCGCAGGCACTGCCGGACGATCTCCTCGGTCGGCATTCCGTCGGTTTTGACGCCCTTGAGCGCCGCGCCGATCTCGGCAGGGCTGTAGCCCAGCTCCTGCAAGGCCGCCTGCGCCAGCGCGACGCTGCCCTCCGGCGCAGGGATGCTCGCCGCGCCGCCGGAGCCGGAAAAGTCCACCTCCGTGATCGCCGCGCCCAGCTTGTCCTTCAGCTCCAGAATGATGCGCTGCGCCAGCTTCTTGCCGACGCCCGGCGCCGCCGTAAGCGCCTTTTCGTCCTGCGTCATCACTGCCAGAGTGAACCGCTCCGGCGAAACCGCCGACAGGATCGACAGCGCCGCCTTCGTTCCCACGCCCGTCACGCCGACCAGCAGCTCAAAGCACCGCAGCTCCTCGCGGGAGCTGAAGCCGTAAAGGTCAAAGGTGTCGTCGCGGATATAATTATAGGTATACAGC
>CAKUNB010000185.1 GCA_934668285.1 uncultured Oscillospiraceae bacterium
CCCGCCGAGCGCGTCGCCCAGCGCACCGGTGAGCAGGAGCGTCTTTTCCGGAATACGGCGGCGGTGCTGCTTTGCCCGCCTTTTGTCGCTGTACATCAGCAGCAGGCAGACCAGATTCATAATAATCAGCCAACCGGCATAGGCATAGAGCAATAAGATCATCCTTTCGGAGGGATTGCCGTGAAAAAACTGTCGTTGTTCTTTCTCTTTGCACTCATTTTAGCATTTACCGGCTGCGCTGTCAAGGAAACCGCCGCAATGGAATACGTGACCGACACGCTTCCGGACTGCGCCGAACCGGCGTATTTTCTGACGGCGGAGCTTCCGGCGGGCGCGATGCTCTCCGGCGTGTCGCCGGAGGGGCGCTTTGCCGTATTCAGCCACGAGGACTATGAGGTCATCGAGGAAATTTTCCCTGCGACCGACGCCGAGGCTGCCTTTGCGCACGTTGCCGGTCAGACCGCCGCGCAGCTCAAGCCGATCAAGCTGCGCAGCACGCCGCAGGAGGAGTACCGCTTCTCGTGGGTTGCAGCCGGGGAGGAGGGCACGCTGGCCTGCAGCGCGGCGGTGCTGCTCGACGGTGGCTACTGCTACAGCGTCAGCATTCAGTGCCGCGCCGAGAAGGAAAAGGACTATCAGAAGGTCTTCTCCGCTCTGCTTTCGAGCATCGAGCTGCAGGAAATTTGACAAATCGCCCCGTTTGCGGTAGAATATGCCGCGTGGAGGTGTGGCTATGAAGAAATGGTTGATTGTCTGCCTGTTGGCTGCGCTCGCGCTGCTGCTGGCGGTCGGCGTTTTTCTGACGGTGCGCTTTCTCGGCCTGTTCCAGAGCGGGCAGGAGGCAACCGAGCCGTCCGCCGCGCTGTCCGTCGAGGACTATGCGCAGACCTATCTGACAGGCTACACAGCGCAGCTCGACGGCCAGACCCTGACGCTGACCAAGCCCGCGGGCCTTACCTATGCGGAGGCCTGCAAGCACGGGGGCAGCATCTACGAGGGCGAGCTGGCGCCGGAAACCTATCTTCCGCAGGTGCAGTCCATTGCGCTGGATATTGCGGCCAAATGCGGCACGCGCGGTGTTTCCGTCATTCTGCAATACGAAAGCAGCGACGGCGAGGCCATTTTCTCCGTCAGCAGCGACGGCACGGTGCAGACCTGCTGGGCCGCGCCGTAACAAAAGAAAGAAGGATCACAGTGAAAGCAAAGCTCCGTTCGCTTTTTGATATCAAAATGCTGAAATTCCTGCTCGTCGGCATCGTCAACACCCTGTTCGGCACGACGCTGATGTTCGTCCTGTATAATTGCTGGCTGACGAAGTACGGCGACCTCGGTTACTGGATTTCATCGGGCGCAAATTACTTTTTCGGCAGCATTCTGAGCTATTTTCTGAACAAATACTTCACATTCAAAAACCACGAGCACGGGTGGAGGCCGGTGCTGCGCTTTGCGCTGAGCATCGCAGCCTGCTATCTGCTGGCCTACGGCGCGGCAAAGCCGCTGGTGCGCTGGATTCTTTCCGACGCGTCGGCGAGCGTGCGCGATAACGTTGCAATGCTGACCGGCATGTGCCTATTTACGGCGCTGAATTACCTCGGCCAGCGGCTGTTTGCCTTCCGCGAGCCGAAGGACAATGCCTCTTGACAAATGCACCCGCGCTTTCTATAATTGTCGTCACTCCGATCCGATAAAGAAATATTGAGGTGATTGCCCATGCGCAAGCAGCTTCGCCGGTTGATTCCAAGCTACGCAGCCCTTCCGCTGATGATGACCGGCGTGATGAATATTTTCGCCTTTCAGGTGCCGAAGCTTATTCAGGTATTTTCCGATCCGGCCAAAATGCACGATATGACGACCGCGCTTGACGCGGCGTGGCCGTTTGAGCCGGTGTGGGTGTATATTTACGTCGCGACCTTCGCGTTCTGGACGTATCAGAACATCACCGTCGCGCGGGAAAGTCCGGAGGCGGCAAACCGTCTGTTCGCGGCGGATCTTCCGGCGCATCTGATCTGCTTTGTCTTCTTCGTCCTGCTGCCGACGACGAACGTCCGTCCGGAGGTCTCCGGCTCCGGCTTCACCGCGTGGCTGATGCGGCTGATCTACTGGATCGATACGCCGACGAATCTCTTCCCGTCAATTCACTGCTACGTTGCATGGCTCGGCACGCGGATGATGTATGACTGCAAGACCCTGAAGCATAAGACGCCCGTGTGCATTGCCTGCACGGTCGGCTCGCTTCTGGTCTTCCTCTCGACGCTCTTTACCAAGCAGCACGTGCTGTGGGACGTGCTGGCTGGTATCGCCGTCGCAGAGCTGGGCTACGCCATTGCAAAATACACCCGCTTCCCTGCCGTACTCGGCCGCATCAACGAACGCTTTATGGCCACCCGGCTCGGGCATTTCCTTTGCGATTAAGCTTGGTATTTGGCAGGTGCAAGAGAAATTGGCAAAGGAACTGGACTGATATTTTATAGAAGCAGCAGGCTTCGGTCGTGTGGAAACCGGGGTCTGCTGCGTTCTTACGGAGGGCGGGGGACTTTATGATTACACAGAGGCAACAGAAGATGAGGGACATTGTGGAATCCGTCCACGGGAAGGATGACTCGGCGGAGGGACGGCGGGTGACTGTCCGGTACGCGGCGCGTGAGGATTTGCAGGAGGTCAATGCGCTGCGCCGGATGGTGAGCGAGCTGCACGCGGAGGGACGGCCGGATATTTTCCGGCCGGGGTTCTGCGAGGAGCTGCGGCAGCGGGCGGAGCGCATGCTGGAGGCGCCGGAATACGATGTGATTGTCGCCGACATGGACGGGCGCGTCTGCGGCTTTGCCATTGTGCAGTACGTCGACCGGCCGGAATCGGCCTATCTGCGCGCACAGCGCTTTTGCCACATCGAGGAATTCGGCGTGGAGTCCGGCTGCCGCCGCTGCGGCGTTGGGACGGCGCTGATCGCCTTTTGCAGGGCGGAGGCGCGGCGCAGGGGCTTTGAGCGCCTGACGCTGGACGTCTGGGCCTTCAACGAGGCGGCGCAGAAATTCTATGAGGCTGCGGGCTTCCGCGCCTACCGAAGCTTTTTGGAGCTGGCGCACAGCGAATGAGGGAGGACGGAAAAATGCGGAGACTGCTGCACCCTGCCGTTATGCTTGCCGCCGGGCTGCTCCTCGGCGCGGCGGCGCGGCTGTTTGATATTTACTTCCAGAACCTTGGCGAAATCTTCTCGCAGATGGCGATATGGATTCTGCTGGGGACGCTGATTGCCATTTACAGCCCTACGGGGAAGGCGGGCTTGACCAGCCGGAGCGTGTTTTTGTGGCTGATGAAGTGGGTCAGCATCACGAGGAAGGAAATGCCGGAGCCG
>CAKUNB010000186.1 GCA_934668285.1 uncultured Oscillospiraceae bacterium
GATCTTCAAGGTGCCGAACTCCGGCATGGAGGAGGTCATCGTCGGCGTCGTCGGCACGCTGCAGTTCGACGTGTTCCGCTACCGGATGCTGTCGGAGTACGGCGTGGAGCTGCGCATGGAGGGCCTGCCCTACGAGGTTCTGCGGTTTATCGCCAAAAGCCCCTGCGACGAGAGCGACCTGAACCTGTCCAGCGACGCGGAGCTGCTGGAGGACTACCGCGGCCACAAGCTGCTGGTATTTTCCAGCCCGTGGGCGATCGATTTCACGATTCGCCGCAATCCGGGATTGGAATTGAAGGAAACGTTAGACGAATAAAATCAAGGGACTGCCTTGCGGCAGTCCCTCTTTGCGTTATTCGGAATAGCGGTAGAAGCCCTCGCCGGAGGCCATGCCGAGCTTGCCTGCGTCGATGTATTCGCGCAGCATGGCATCCATGCCGCGGAAATTATACGGCGCGAGGAAGGACGGGACCTTCAGATATTGCTTGACGATGTTATGGGCCGTGGTCAGGCCGACGGTGTCGAGGATGCGGAACGGCCCCTTCGGTGCGCCGGTGCCGCGCGTCCACGCAAGATCGATGCTCTCCGGATCGGAAATGCCGTTGACGTACAGGTCCATTCCGGCAAACAGCATCGGAACGAGCATGGAGTTGAGCAGATAGCCGGACTTTTCCTTGCGGACGGGCAGCGCGATCATGCGAATCTGCGCCGCAAAGGCCATAACGGCGTCAAAGGCAGCCCGCTCGGTCTTCGGCTGTGCCATGATCTCGGCGGTGTTGTTCTTCCAGATGGAATTCGCGAAATGCAGCGCCAGATATTTCTCCGGCCGGCCGGTGTATTTTGCAAACTTGGACGGCAGAAGGGTAGACGAGTTCGTCACAAGGATCGTCTGCGGCGGCAGCTTCGGGGCGAGATTCTTATAAAACGTGATTTTATCCTCCGCATTTTCCGCCATCGATTCGATCACGAGGTCTGCATCTGCCACGGCCTTTGCCATATCCAGCTCCAGCCGGAGCGAGGCGGCGGCCTCTTCGACCTGCGCCTTGCAGGCGGCGGGGTCAAAGCTGTCCGCGTCCGCAATGCCGCTGGCCCAAACCTGCGGCGTTTTGCCCTCCGGCCCGCTCATCGCGTCGATCGTTTCGAGATAGGTTTTTCTGAGCTGCTCCAGCTTCGGCTTTGTCCGGCCGATGCTCCCCTCGCTCCTGAGCCAGATCGTCACCTCGCAGCCGCAATAGGCCGCCTGAAACGCAATTTGGCTGCCGAGGACGCCGCCGCCGGCAATAACGATTTTCTTCATAAAATTCACTCCTTTCCAGATTTCCCCGCATTTTCTGCTTCGTTTTCTTTAGTTTAATTCATCCATCCGACAAAGTCAAATAAATCGATACATATTTATCGATAGATTTTCTGCATGATTTATGCTATGATATAGAAAACAGTTGATGATCAACAGGAGGCGTTGCAAATGAATCTGCTGCAGCTGCGATATTTTACGGAGCTTGCCGCAACACAGCATTATACGCGGGCGGCCGAGCGTCTGTGCATCACCCAGCCGAGCCTGAGCCACGCAATCGCGCAATTGGAGGCCGATCTGGGCGTGCCGCTGTTTGAAAAGCACGGCCGCGGAACGGTGCTGACGACGTATGGCGAGCAGTTTCTGCGCTGCGTCCGGCAAACGCTGGACACGCTGGACGCGGGCGTAGAGGAGCTGCGCCGCGTCAGTCAGGGCGAGGGGCTGATTCGTCTCGGCCTCATCCGCCCGCTCGGCGTGGACTTCGTGCCAAGGCTGGCAGAGGCATTTTTGAAGGCAAATCCGGAGAAGGAGCTGCGCTTCACCTTCCGGACCGGCACGACCGGCGAGCTGCTGGACGGGCTGCGCGCCCGAAAATACGACCTGATTTTTGCCTCGCGCCCCGCGCAGGGCGACCATCTGGTGTCTGCCGTCGTTTCGCAGCAGGATCTTGTGCTGATCGTGCCGAAAAAGCACCCGCTTGCCGCGCAGCACGTGATCGATCTGTCCGAAACGCTGCCCTATCCGCAGGTCTACTTCTCCAAAGGCTCCGGCATGCGGGACATTGTGGACGGGCTGTTTCAGAAGCTCGGCGCTGTGCCGCAAATTGCCTGTGAAACGCAGGAGGATCAGGTCGTCGCCGGGCTGGTGGCGCACGGCTTCGGCATCGCGGTCGTGCCGTATATGGATCTGCTGCTGAAGCTGGACGTCAAGATTCTGCAAATTGCGCGGCCCGCATGGGAGCGCGATTTCTGCCTGACCTATGACGAGCGCTTCTACCTGCCGCCCGCCGCCCGCAGCTTCCGCGAATTCGTCCTCCAAAAAGCCGCCCCCGCCGCAGCACAGTCCAATAATCGATAATATCTATTGTTTTATGCGAAAAGATGTATGATTGATGCACCCCGCATGCAGGCATTCCGACCTCCCGCACACACCATCGTCCAACGCCGTAGGGCAGGTCTGCCCCGCCCATCACGCGCATACAAAAAACCGCCCCGCCGGATGGCGGAGCGGTCTTTTGGAATGAATTATTCTGCTACAACCGTGTACCAGATATCGCCGTTTGCCTTCGTTTCGGAAATGACCGTGTAGCCGCCAGCTACAAAGCTCGTGCCCGCACCCTCGGCTGCGTTGTTGGACGGGTCGAAGTTCACAAACGTGCCGCCCTTGACAACGATCTTGGCCGAGCCGTCCTTATAGGCAGCGTCGATGCAGTTGAGCAGGAAATTATAGCCATACGGATCGCCGAACGGCTCACAGGCAAAGTGGCCGCCCTCGATAACCAGCGTACCCTTCTGCACCTGCACCGCAGTGCCGCCGCCGTAGTACTTACCACTCTTGATGGTCAGCGTCGCGCCATCGCAAACATTGATACCATAGCCGCCATTATTTCCGGTGTCAATACCGCAGTTTTCAGCCGCTTCGATTGTGGTATCCGCGCGAACTACCAGTGCGGTAAAGTTCTCCAAATTGTTGCCCATATCGTCAGGGGTCTTGATCGTCGCATTCAGCTTCAGGTTCGTAGGCTTTCTGATCGTGATGCACTGATCGGCGCTATCCTTAACACTTGCAATTTCAATACCCGTCGAGATCACAAGCTCGCCGCCCTTTTCAAGGACGTCCTTCAGGCCATCGGAATTGGTGTTGCTGACAACCGTGTACCACTTATCTCCGTTTGCCTTGGTTTCGGTAATCACGGAGTAGCCCTCGGCCACGAAGTTACCGCCGAGGTTGTCGTCGCCCTTGGACGGGTCGTAGTTGACAAACGTGCCGCCCTTGACGGTGATGGTACCGGGGTTGCCGTTGCTCTGGTTCAGAACGTACTAATATCCGCGGTAGC
>CAKUNB010000187.1 GCA_934668285.1 uncultured Oscillospiraceae bacterium
GTCCCCGGCGCTACCACCGAGGGCACGCCGGAAACCTGCAGCACAGGCAGCTGCGGCTCCGTGGGTTCCGTCGGCTCTGTCTGCTCGGTCGTCTCCGTTGGCTCGGGCAGCTCCGTGGGCGTAGGCTCGGTTGGCGCATAGGCAAAAGAAAGCTCCTCCGTTGACGCCTGCTGCGGCTCCGTGCTCACTTCCTGCCGCACCGGCTGGCGCGCGGGAAGCTCCTGCTTTTCCGGCTGCACCCGCTGTCTTGTCGTAAGGCTCGGGGTATGGGTCGGAAGGTCGGCCTTCTCCCCCGCCGCATTGACGGTCAGGAAGCACACGCTCGCCATTGCGACCGTAACGACCGCCAGCAGGATGCTCGTCAGCGGCTGCACCTTCGCCTTGGCGAGGGTCTTGAGCCGCCGCGCCGTGCTGTTAAACGAGAAGCCCGTCTGCAAAACGCCGCCGCTTCTGCGGCCGCACTCCGTCTCCACGAGCGTTCGGGCATAGCAGAGCTTGCCGCCCCGCCCGAGGGCGCGGACGACCGCCGCGTCGCAGCGCATCTCCATATCCTGCGAGGCCAGCACGAGCATCAGCCAGACTGCCGGATTAAACCAGTGCAGGCAGCAGGCCAGCACCAGCAGGGCCTTTACCGGAACGTCGCGGTAGCGGATGTGCGCGTTTTCATGCAGCAGCACCTGCGTCAGCCGCTGCCGGTCGCGCCAGTCAAAGCTCGCGGGCAGCAGGATCACCGGCCGGAAAACGCCGTAGGTCAGCGGAGAGCCAAGCCCGTCGAGCATGCGGACATTCGCGGGCAGCCCCGCCTCCTCCGGCATCGGCACGGAGAAGCGGAACGTCCGGCGCAGGCGCAGATGCGACAGGCTGAAAAACAGCAGCAGACCCACAGCGACAGCCAGCCAGACCCACGGCAGCACACGCCACAGCGTGGAGCCGGATGCAGCAGGCTGCGTTGGCTGCACCATCGTCCGCACGGCGGCAGCCGCAAAACTCTGCTCTGACTGCGGCGGGAGCGCAACCTCAAGGCCGGTCGGGATAAAGACCGGCACGAGTAGGCGCAGCGCCGCAATCAGCCACAGCGCGAGAAAGACGTTCCGGTGCACCCGCTGCTGCAGCAGCAGCCGAAGCAGCACAATCGTCAGGATCATTCCCGCGCCGATCAGGCTCATTCGCAGCAGCGTCATTCTCCGGCAGCCTCCAGCTCGCTGAGCTGACGGTAGAGCTTTTCAATCTGCTTCAGGCTCAGCTTTTTCTGACTCACAAGGGCGGCCACCAGCACATCCGCCGAGCCGTGATAGTTATTTTGCAGCAGCTCGTCGGTCTCCCACTGCGCCGCCTGATCGCGGGAAACGGTCGCGCTGCAATGGTAGCCCGGCTCCCGCCGGCGCAGCAGCTGCTTTGACTCGCAGCGCGAAAGCATCGTATAAGACGTCGTTTTGCTCCAGCCGACGCGCTCCTTCAGCTCCGCAGCGATATCCTTTGCCGTCAGGTCGTCGTGCTGCCACAGCACCTCCATGACCTTGCGTTCCGCCTCTGTCAAATGCATTGCAACTCCCCCTTTTTCACTTTCCTGATTTTACCATGTCTTCAATTGCTTGTCAACGACATTTGTCGAATGTACGCCACGCAAAAAAAGAAAAGCGCCCAAGCGGGCGCTTTTCTTAGGCGGAGGGACGCACCCCGGCCACCCACGGCGGGATATCGTGGACAGTCGGGGGGCTGATTTCCTTCTTCAGCCCGCTTGAGCGCGGGACTCATCAGGCGTTTTCGTCGCCGAAAATTGCGGAAAGCTTCTGACGGGAGCTGAGCGTGTCCTTCTGAACCTGCTCCTGCACTTCCTTCAGGCCGTTGAACTTCACGACGCCGCGAATATGGAAGTGAACCTCAAGGCAGGTCGGGACGCCGTAGATGTTGCGGGCAAAGTCGAAGATATTCGTCTCAATCGTGACCCGATCCTCGTTATCCACGGAGGGACGCTTGCCGATATTGGTCAGACCCATAAATTTGTCATCGGGCAGCTTCGTGATGGTCGCGTAAACACCATCCTTCGGCATTTTCTTCAGCGCAGTGACGCCCAGATTCGCCGTCGGCATACCAACGGTACGACCGAGAGCCTTTCCGTGCTCCACCTTACCGAGCATCACATAGGGATGGCCGCAAAGAGCGGTATACTTCTCAAAATCGCACTGCTCAAACACTTCGTTCAGAAGGTCCGTAGAAATCCGAACGCCGTCGCAGCGGACTTCAGGAACCACGCAAACGGTCAGTCCCATTGCCTCGGCGGCAGCCTTGAGCGCTGCGGCGTCAAAGCCTGCAACGGTCTTGCCTTCGCCGAAAACCAGCGCCTTCGCGCCAAGTCGGCCGATCAGCTCGTCCTTCAGGAAGGCATCCGCATCCGTCGGAGCCGTCGGGAGAGTAACCATAGTGTGAATACCGGCTTGCTCTGCAAACAGAGCCTTTTCCTCCTCGGTGGTCAGCACGGAACCCTTGCCCTCAAAGGTCAGCAGAACGGGGGTCAGATGCTTCTCCTCGCTCAGCTTTACCAGCTCCTGCAGGACTGCGAGGTGGCCCTTGTGCATACCGTCAAAGCAGCCAAAGGCAACCGCCGTCTCCTTCAGAGGCTCAAACACGGAATAATATTTCATCTGTTATTCTCCTCCGAAATCAGTCAATCAATCGGCAGCTTTGCCGCGCTTGCTGAAGCGGAAGATCAGCAGGCCGACGATGTACCATGCGATGGTGTACAGCCAAATCATCCAGCCGCCGGAGATGATGTCCGGGATGTAGCAAACGATGATGAGGATCAGTGCAATTGCGGGCAGATTCTGACCGCCGGGCGCGCGGAAGTTGCCGGGAACGTACGGATTCTTCTTACGGGCAACATACAGGGAGATGATGTTGATGGTGATCGTAACAGCGGCAAACAGAGCGCCGAAGCTGACGATGGTGGAAGTCAGCGAGGGGAAGCAGGAGATGATTGCCGCGAGAACAGCAACAATGATGGTAGCGAAAGCGGGGGTGCCGTTCTTTGCGCTCTTTGCAAAGGGCTTCGGCAGCAGGTCAGACTGCGCAGCAGCCTGAATGGCGCGGCCGGTCAGAGCGAGGACGACGAGCATGGTGGTGATCAGCGCGAGAACAGCAGCGATGGAGACAACCTTCGGCAGCCAGACGATGTTGGACAGGCTGGTGAAGCAGGCTGCATACAGGGGGATGAAGCGCATGCCGGGGTTCTCAGCGAGGAACTGCGCGGAAACGAGGCCGATGGTCGCGGTGATGATGAGGGCGTAGATCAGGGCAACGATGCACATTGCAATGACAACGGCTCTGGGA
>CAKUNB010000188.1 GCA_934668285.1 uncultured Oscillospiraceae bacterium
GCTCCAGCGTATCGCCGAGGGAGTCGCCGTACCAGCTCGCAATGACCAGAGCGTCAACGCCCTTGGTGATCATGTCGGAACAGTCGTTCAGGGTCTTTTCCACGCTCATGCCTGCCTCGGCAACCATGTACTCCCAGCCGCGCGCCTCGCAGCCCTTGACAAAGGTGTCCTTCATTTCCGCGTAGTACGGAATGTCAAGAGTGATAATCGAGAAGCCGACGGTGAAGGTCTTGTCGTCCTCCGGCTTGCTTTCGGAGTTCTGCGGGTCTGCTTTCCCCGTTGCAGGTGCATCCGTGGGATCCTTGGTATCGGTGTTGCCCGCGCAGCCGAACAGGGCAAGCACAAGCACCAAGGTGAGCAGCAATGCGATCATCTTTTTCATGGATTTCGTCCTCTCAAGTAAAATTAGTGATAAGTTTTTTCCCATCACCAGCTCAAATTTTAGCAAAATTGACAAGAACTTTCCATAAGAACATTGACAGCGTATATCAAAATATTGCGCAACCTTTGGAAGCAGGAGGAAATTATGCGTATTACGCCGCTTTCTGCTGTCTCTCGTGACGTTCCCCTTGAATTCTTCCGTTTTTCTTTTAGTGCACTGTAACGCGGCTATATCCTGTATAAACTGCTCTTTTTCGCGGCGTGGGCGTTCGTTTCAGCCAGCTCTCCCGCGTGCAATTTTGCAATACAACCGCTTCTTAACTCTCCAAAATGCAATTTCCCTGTAGTATTCGATCAAAAATTATAAAAATATTGTTCCATTTTATTTGAAAATTGCCTTCAGAAATTGTCACGATATTACGCCTCCGGAAGGGCACGGAGCAGCAGGCGTCCGTCGCCTGCGCGGCCGAGGAAACGGTCGCCGTCCACGATGATCCGGCCGCGGGAAATGGTCTTTTCCAGCGCCGCATGAACGCGGAAACCTTCAAACGGCGTGTAGTCCGTCTGCTCGTGGAGCGCCGATGCGGTGAGCACCGTTTCGCGGGCAGGATCAAGAATCACCATGTCGGCGTCGCTGCCGGTCTGCAGAATGCCCTTCTGCGGGAACAGACCGTAGAGCTTCGCCGGTAACAGCGATGCCATTTCTGCAAGGCGCTCGACCGTGATTTTTCCGGTATCGACGCCGAGCCCGTAGGTGGCAAGCAGGCGCGTTTCGATGCCGGGCAGGCCGCCCGGGACGCCGTAAAAGGTACCGGCCATGTGCTTCTGCCGGAGGAAGAAGCCGCAGTCGTCCGTGGCAAGCGTAATCTTCATTCCGTTTTGGATTGCCGCCCAGATTGCCTCGCGGTCCTCCGCGCCGCGAATCGGCGGGTGGAGAATATAGTCGCGGCCGTTTTCCTGTGCATAGACCTCGCGGGTAAAGGCAAGGTACTGCGGGCAGGTCTCGGCATAAACCGGCAGCCCCGCCGCCTGCGCCTCGGCAATGGATTCGGCGGCCTCCTGACTGGAAATATGGCGGATCAGGAGCTTGCAGCCCGTCTCCTTTGCGATGCGGATGCAGCGCGCAACCGCCTCGGCCTCGGCCTCGTCGGGCTTGTACTCCGGAAAATAGCGGAAGTCCGTCTTTCCCTCGCGCAGCAGGCGCTGCATGGCAGCCTCCACCATGTCGTCATTTTCGGCATGAACGGTTACCAGGCCGCCGCATTTCGCGACTTCCGAGAACACGCAGTACAGGCCATCCGTGTCCACATAAAGCCCGCCGCCCTTGTAGGTCGTGTGAACCTTGAAGGAGGTGTAGCCCTCTCTGCAGAGCGCCGGAATTTCGGCGATCGTCTGCGCGGAGGTATCGGTCAGGGTGATATGAAAACCGTAATCTACGCAGCAGCGCCCCTCCGCCTCCATCAGGCGGTCGCGGAGGCTCTGGTGCAGCGAGGTCGCGCCGATCTGCTGTGCAAAGTCCACCAGCGTCGTTACGCCGCCGAATGCGCCGGCATAGGTTCCGTCGTAGAAGGTATTCATCGTCTTTGTTCCGGCAAAGGGCATGCTCATATGGGCGTGCGTCTCAATCACACCGGGGAGAAGCAGCTTCCCCCGGCCGTCGATTTCCGTCGCCGCCCGCAGCTCCAGCCGCGGCCCGATCGCTGAAATCTTTCCGTCAGAAACGGCGACATCGGTCACGCCGAGATCCTTCGGTGCAAACACGTGAATGTTCCTGATGATCAAATCCGTCTGTTTCAACTCGATACCGTCCTTTCCGCGCCGTTTGCGCCGTGTCAGATATACTCATGCTGGCGGAGAACCTCGTGCGCCGCGCGGCCCGGCTTGAACTGGGTTTCACCCGGCGTAATCACGCCGTTTACCGGGCAGACATTCAGGCACAGATGGCAGCCGACGCAGCGTTCCTTGTTCAGCCGCGGGCGTCTTGCCTGCTCGTCCCACGCAATCGCCTGATGGCCGCCGTCGAAGCAGGAAATATAGCAGCGGCCGCAGCCGATGCACTTTGCTTCGTCAAAGTGCGGATACAGGTAGTAGTCGCGGTCGAGCGCATCGGGGGAGACGATGTTGCGGTGCGCAAGACCGATAAAGTCCTCCAGACGGTTGTAGCCGTGCTCGTCCATGAAGTGCATCAGGCCGTTTGCCATATCCTCCACAATGCGGTAGCCGTACTGCATGATCGCCGTCGTGACCTGCAGATTGCGGCAGCCCAGCAGCAGGAACTCCAGGCAGTCATACCAGGTTTCAATGCCGCCGATGCCGGAAAGCGGCACGCGGGAAATCACCGGGTCGTTCAGAAGCTGCTGGCAGAAGCGCAGGGCAATCGGGCGAATCGCCGCGCCGCTGTATCCGGAAATTGCGGATTTTCCGTCCACGACCGGCAGGGCGGTCATGTGCTCCACGTCAATATTCGTAATGCTGCGGATGGTATTGATTGCCGAAATGGCCGCGGCGCCGTTTTCGACCGCCGCCCGTGCCGGGACGGTGATATCCGTGATATTGGGTGTCATTTTTGCAATGAACGGCACCTTGGTGGCAGAAGCGACCGCCTTGGTATACTTGGCAACCATGTCGGGATTGCTGCCGACATCGCAGCCGCAGCCCTCCACCGTCATCTGAGGGCAGGAGAGGTTGCCTTCAATCAAATCAACGCCTGCCTGCTCGCACATCTGCGCCAGACGGCTCCATTCGCTCTCGTTCGAGCCCATGATCGAGGCGACGACCACGTGGTCGGGATAGGCCTTTTTGAGCTTATACAGCTGCTCAAAAT
>CAKUNB010000189.1 GCA_934668285.1 uncultured Oscillospiraceae bacterium
AGGGAACCCTGACGGTTCCCTTTCACACTTTTCCTCCCTCCGAAGCTTTTCGCTGGGTGGTTTTTTGACAGTCTGAGCGTCAGTCAATTCGACTGACGCTATCATTGTAAGAATTCCTCCGGTATCCACTGCGCGTCGAAGGCAAACAGCTCCATATCGCGCTGCGACGGCAAATAGTACGGAAATTCGTCCGATTCTGTCCGCGTCAGCCGCCGCAGCAGCTCCTCCCTGCGAATCCCCGCGCCGCTGCGGTCGTAGAGGGAGAAAAATTCCTCTGCCGCCTCGAGTGACCGGAACGGCTGGCCGAATTCCAGCTGCAGGCGCTGCGCTTCAAAGGGAATCCCGAGCGCCGTCAGCAGCTCCCGCGCCTTCTCGCAGCGGTGACCGTCCCGCGCGGCGGGTTGGACGGAAAACCGGTGCGCCGGACTGGCGCGTTTGACGACAATCACACTGCCCCTGCACTGCCGTCCGGCAATTTGCAGGATTTCGCGCATACGGCCAAAATAGCAAAACACCATCGCGTCATATTGCGCCGTCATTGAAAAAATATCGCCGCAGACCACGCGCAGATTCTCCGGCAAGGTCTGCGCACGGAGCGCCGCAAGCGGCGCCTCAGCTCGATCAACCGCCGTAACAAGGCGGCAATACCGGCTCAGCGCCACAGCCAGACCGCCGAGGCCGCAACCCGCGTCGCAGACATGGCCGTCCCGCGGCAGGCACGGCAGCAGCCGCGCCGCCAACTCAGAAAAGAAATTTCCGTAAGCAACCGCGTCCTGCAAAAACGCAACGGATGCGGCGCTCCAATCCTGCATCACAGCGCTTCGGCGCGGCAGAGAATCATTTCCGCAGCAATGCTGATGGCGATCTCGGCAGGCGTCTGCGCCTTGATCGGCAGGCCGATCGGCGAGTGCACGGACTGAATCACGTCCTCCGGAATACCGGCGTTGCGCAGCATTTCCTGCGAACGCGCGATCTTATGCCGCGAGCCGATGCAGCCGACATAGCGCAGCGGGAACCGCAGCGCCTGCTCCAGCAACGCAAAGTCCGACTGATGCCCTGGCGACATGACCACGACATAGTCCTGCGGCTTCAGCGTTACATAGTCGCAGATGTGCTTGTAATCGCCCAGAATGACGCGGTTTGCCATCGGGAAATGCTCCTTGTTCGCCAGCTCGGGCCGGTTGTCAAACAGCGTGACGCGGAAGCCGACGCCCGCCAGCACCGGCACCAGCGCCTGCCCGACGTGGCCGCCGCCGAAAATATAGACCTGTCCCGCCTGCACGAGCGGCTCGGTGTAGACCAGCGGCTCGCCCTTGCAGTAAACGGAGCGGTTGGCAAACAGCTCCGGCTGTTCCTTCGCCGCGTCCTCAGTTATGACGGAGAACTCCTCCACCACGCCGTCGCGGGCGCGGAGATAGAGCCAGCTGTCCTCATCCCTGGCCAGTGCGTCGCGGATGGCGCAGAGCGTCGGCAGTACAGCTTCCGTTACGAGCTGATAGTAGATCGAGACTTTTCCGCCGCAGACCATGCCGATAGAATTGACGTCGTTCGGTGTCAGGTCAAAGGCGCGCAGGCGGTCGTGGGCGCAATCCTCGCCGCCATCGAGAATCTGTTTTGCGTCCCGCGCGGACAGCACCTCCACGCGGCCGCCGCCGACCGTGCCCAGCGTCGTTCCGTCGGCAAACACAGCCATTCGCGCGCCCGCGCCGCGCGGCGCAGAGCCGGAGCTTGCAAGGACGGTGCACAGCACAGCCCTCTCCCCGCGCTCGACCCGATCAATCAGCTGATTTATTAAATTTTTCATAGCAGCCTCCGTTATCGCATAATTTCGTTATCTTTATCATACTATAGCGCCCGCCAAAATGCAACCCGTTCCGCTTTTTTCGCCAATGGCGAACACCCCCGCCCCGCAGGGTCAAAATAAGCGCCGGAGGAGCCTCCCTCCGGCGCTACAGACTGTCAAAAAAGTCCGATTTTGTCATTGCGATGTCGCAGCCGTTGGCGGCTTGCCGCCTTACGGATGCGGGCACTCCGCTTGCCGGTCGTCCCTGAAAGGGCCGTGGCAATCTCGCAGAATTTCTTTGATTTTCCAACAGATTTCGGCGAATTCGAAACTGCCTGCACGAGATTGCCACGTTGGGCTTTGCCCTCCTCGCAATGACTTGTAGGACAGTTTTGATGTGATCACGGAAATCCCCTTTTCCGTTCTCTGTTAAGTGCCTGCTGCGGAAAGGTAGGACGCGAAGGTAGAAAGATCCGTGTAGCGCGATACATAGTAGCGGCTGACAAGGAAGGGATCGTCCGAGGTATTGTACAGCCCGCCGACCATCTTGATGCCGAAATCATAGTAAGTACCGATGATGGAAAGCGTGTTGTCGTTGTACTTCCCAGTCGGGTAGCACAGAACGCGCGGCACCTTACCGGTGATGCGCGTGATCGCCTTCTGGCTTTCGGACAGCTCGTAGTCTGTCGTCTCTGCGTCCATCGCGTCCATGTCGTCGTGCGTGTAGCCGTGGCTCTGGATGGAGACAAGGCCGGAATCCGACATTTCCCGTATCTGCTCAGGCGTCATTTTATGCTGAATAACGCCCGGCGCGTTGCCGATGACAAACACGGTCGCCTTTACATTATATTTTTGCAGCAGCGGCAGCAGCTCCAGATAATTATCGTCGTAGCCGTCGTCAAACGTCAGGATTACTGGCTTCTCGTAGTCCTCCAGATGGGACAAATCCTCAAACCAGATCGCATCGTAGCCGTTCTCCGTCAGATACTTGAGCTGCTCGTCCATGCTCGATGGGCTGACAAACAGCTCATCAATGCCCCAGCAGTTGTCGCTGACCGCGTGGTACATCAGTACCGGTACATTTATATTTTCTTTTGAAACACTGCAGGGAAGGGTGTAGTAGGTCGTCTCATCGAGCAGATAGGCAGGATAGCCCATCGCCTCCGCCGCTGCGGTAATCGGAAGATAGACGGCGCCGTCCACCGTGGTATCATAGACCGTTCCGGCAATTGTAACCGTACCCTCGGAACGCTGCACAAGCGACTTAGTCGAGGCGTGCGCCGTCCCGCCTGCATCCAGACCGGCCGCAGCGAGGAAGTCGTCTGCCCTGACGACATCGACGCCGTCAAGACCATACGCCGTCAGAGCCGTCCCGTCGAGCACATAAGTCCCCTCAGCCTCTGCCAGGACCGGCTCCGGCT
>CAKUNB010000190.1 GCA_934668285.1 uncultured Oscillospiraceae bacterium
GATAATGATTGCACTGGGAATCGTGAAAAGGGGAGAATATTGCATGAATTTATCGAAAATACAGAATATTTTGCAAATAATGAAGTTTGACCGTCCCATCCGGTCGGCGGCGCAGTTTCACAGGGAGGAGGACGGCAGCGCGTATGATGTCTGGAAGCTCGAAACGGATGCGGGCGCTGCTGTGCTGAAAATGATCTCGCCGCAGGAGCGGGAGGTGTGGCAGACCTTCTTCCTCTACGGCGCGCCCGGTACGCCGGAGGTTTACGGACTTGCCGAACACGAGGGGCAGAATTATCTGCTGATGGAATTTTTTGCAGGGGAGACCCTGAGCCAAGCCGACCGCAGCCACTGGCAGCGTGCGCTGGATGCACTGATCGCCATGCAGAATGCTTTCTGGCAGAACACGGAGCAGGCCGGCGCGGGTTGGACATTTGAGAAGAAATTTGCGTCGGAGCAGCGCTGGCTGCCGTATATGGACGACCTTGCGGAGGCCTATCGCGCTTACCTGACGGAGGTCGCGCGTGTGCCGCGGACGCTCTGCAACGACGATCTTCTGCCCTTTAACGTGCTGGTCAATGAGGAGCGGGCGGTGATCCTCGACTGGGAGTACGGCGGCATTCTGCCCTATCCCTGTGCCCTCGCGCGGCTGCTTGCCTTCGGCGAGGAGGGGACGGACTTTTTCTTCCGGATGTCGCAGGCGGATCGGGACTTCGCGCTCCGGTATTACTATGACCACCTGCTCCGTGAGAAGGAAATCCCATGGGAGGAATACCTGCGCACGATGCAGCTGTTTTCCCTGAAGGAGTACGCCGAATGGGTGTATCTTGCCAGAAAGGAAAAGGATCTGAGCGGAGTAAATTACCGGAAATATTACGAAAAGTGTAAGATTCTAGCGGCGGAGCTTGGCTTCTCCGCGCCCTGCGGCAAGCGGGAAATCGCTACTCTACCTCCGTGCGAATCGTAAGCTCCTTTGGCAGATTGAAGATTTCGTTTTTCAGGAAGAGCGGATAAAAGTACTCGTGCTGCAACCTGTCGAATGACAACCACTCGAAGGTGTGGACATGCCTGCCCTCGGACAGGGTAAAGCTGCTGCCCCGTTCCGACAGGTCAGTATTTGAAATATCCATCAGAAAATAGATGCACAATTCGTGGTAGCGGAGGCCGTCTACCTCTTCGGTGAAAAAGCCCTGATTCAGCCAGAGAGGACGGATGATTTCCGGCGTCACGCCAAGCTCCTCCTGAACCTCCCGTACCACCGCCTGCTCCGCTGTTTCACCCATCGTGACCCTCCCGCCGGGAAGGTAAAAGTACGGGGAGCGCGGATTTGATTTTTTTCTTTCCAAGCCCGCGCATGGCTTGCGTTTGCGGGGGAGGGGGGCTATAATAGTACAAATTGAGATCAGAGCGCGAACAAATGCCGCAGGTGCGGCTTTTTGTTGGCGACATAGTTAGCGTTCACTAACTGCAATGCACCGGTCTTGCGGATAGGAAAGAGGCGTTGGGCGGATATGTACCGGACGAATATTTCAGAGGCCCGATGGATCGTCTATGACATTTTTGGCAACATCGGATGGCTGACCTACCATATTGTTCTGGCAAAATGCCTTGCGGAAAAGCCGGAATTTATGGCATCCGGTGGATTGACAGCGGTGGTTATTCTGGCGGTGCTCCCTGCGCTGCTGATGCTGGTCGGGCTTCTGGAGCTGATCAACGAGCGAATCCACAAGCTGGACTATGTTTTGCCGAAGAGTCGCACTTATCGGGGCTTCGGCGCGCTGCTTATCGAGTGCATCAACGCAAATTTTTGCGCCAGATGCGCAGAAGCGGATTCGCAGTGTGCCGCCGTCGAGGAAGTAATGCAGGGCGGCGTCCTCCGCCAATGAACTGCCGCTCTCCGCTACGCGAAGCTCGGAATCCTCTGATTCCACGATTTCGACTTCGCCGGAGCGCCAGTAGACCTCGACCGCCGTGACCGCATCGGCGGAATAGGAAAACGCACCCGCCTGATACTGCTCGGCGTTGGGGTAATCCTCGCCGCTCAGATAGCCCGCCGCTCCGAATGAGATGCCAAACCGACAGCCCGCCAGCAGCATAGATGCAATGATATATAGCGTCATTAACGCTGCGCATAATGTTCTTTTTTCATAATGAAACTCCTTTTTTGACAAAAATGACGCAGAGCAAATCGGTGTACTCCGATTCAGCTCTGCGTCTCAGCGTCTGGCTCTGATCGATATTCGGTTGTCCTGCCGCGCAGGGAGATCAGAAAGCTCCCATTGCAGCCCGCCGCTCATTGCGGCGCTCCCGCCTTGGACTTTACGAGCATCATCATTGCCTGAAACTCGGTGGAGAGCATCGCGCCGAGGCGCTCCTCGGAGAACTGGCAGACGCGCGTGGCGCACAAAGCGCCGACACCGAAGGTGTAAATCCAGACATTTTCAAACAGCAGCTTTGCCTCCGGCTCGCTCATGCCGTATTCCTCCTGAATCAGGCCAATGCAGGTCTCCGCCGTGGGGCCAAGCTCGCCAAAAACGTCGTCAAAGCTGACAGCGTTCCGATTCCCCTGCATAAAAAGCAGCTGTTTTGCCAATAACTATTTGAGAATATCCTCAAAAATTCGGCTGCCTCCCGAGAAAAACGGAAAATGTGATTACTTCGCAAAATACTCGCTAAGGAAATGTGCAAACAAACGAAGAACTCGCTCATTTTTTGTGATTCCAATTGATTTCTTCATGCTGCTGTAATGATATATCGCTGGCGCGATATGATATACGGCAAACCGTATGATATACTTGCTGCGCAAGCATGATATAATATCCGTTCCTCCATATACCGCAGGCATATATCATCGCACGAAAGTGCGATATCATATCGAAGATATATCACCCGTTCCGATAGGAACGGATATCATTAAAAGTACCCTCTTTTGTCTATCAGACAAAAGAGGGTACTTTCATGGTCCGGGCTGCGGGACTTGAACCCACGGTCTCTTGGTCCCAAACTTATCGGGAAAACTTTTTCTGCTCGTTTATAGCGGTTTTCAGCCATTTTCTATTTGCTTTACTTACTCTTTGACGCTCTTATCTCCACTATTTCCGGGTGTTCCAGCGCCGTCTGTGGTAATCTATGTGGTCAAAAACGCTTCCCGCCCGGTTTCCGGTGAAGATTC
>CAKUNB010000191.1 GCA_934668285.1 uncultured Oscillospiraceae bacterium
AATCAGATGATCGGTGATCTCGCGGGACTTCATCGCGGGGGCCTGCTCGAACGGGATAACATCGGAGGGAATCTCCTCATAGGTTTCGAGGTTCTCGTCCACCTTGCCGGAGCGGTTGCCGTTCCAGAAATAGGTCACGTGACCATACTTCTGTGTCTCAGAAATCGCGTACTCGCGGATGCCGTGAGCGCAAAGCAGCTCGGTCAGCGTGTTCTTAATGACCGGCGGCTCGACGAGGTAGTGCTCGGGAATGTGCAGGTCGCCGTCGTATTCCAGCATACCGGCAAACTTTACGCCGGTGTAGTCGCCGCGGTCGAACTTGTCGAAGTCCTTGCGGTCGAAGGCAAGGGAAATTTCCTGCGCGCGGTCGCCGCGGAAGTTATACAGCACCACGCTGTCGCCGTTGGCGATCTTCGCCACGGGCTTGCCGTCCTCGGCAATGACGAACGCGGGCAGATCCTGATCGATGCAGCCGGTCTCGGCGCGATAGGTCTCAATGGCTTCCTTCGCGGAGGCGAATTGCCGGCCGATGCCCTGCACATGAGTCTTCCAGCCCTCGGCAACCATCGGCCAGTTGGCCTCGTAGCGGTCCATCGTGATCTTCATTCTGCCGCCGCCGGAGGCGATGCGGTAGTCACAGCCGTCCGTCCGCAGCTCGGCCAGCACGTCCTCCAGCTGCGCGACATAGTCCAGCGCGGAGGTTGCGGGGACGTCGCGGCCGTCGAGCAGGATATGGCAGTAGGCGCGTTTGACGCCCTCAGCCTTTGCGTGGCGCAGCAGGGCGAACAGGTGCGAAATATTGGAATGCACATTGCCGTCAGACAGCAGGCCGAGGAAGTGCATGGCGTGTGCGTCATCCGCGCAGTTGGCGACAAGATCCTTCCAGGTCGCCGAGGCAAACAGGGTGCCGTTTTCAATCGACTCGTTGACGAGCTTTGCGCCCTGCGAATAAATCTGGCCGCAGCCGAGGGCATTGTGGCCGACCTCGGAGTTGCCCATATCGTCGTCGCTGGGCAGGCCGACCGCCGTACCGTGGGCCTTGAGCCAGTTGTGCGGGCAGGTCGCCAGCAGATGATCAAGCGTCGGTGTCTTGGCCTGCGCCACAGCGTCGCCGCTGCCGCCGTCGCCCTTGCCAACGCCGTCCATAATTACCAGAACAACCGGTTTTTTCATATCGATTCAGCCTCCGTCATCAATTCTTTTTACAGGAAACACACGCCAAAGCGGTGGTTTTCATATTTGTGGCTGATATTATACTACAATCTTTTCCTAAATACAATCCTTTTTTCGTTTTTCGCGGTTTTCGGCGCTTTTTCGGGGAAAATCCTTCAGTTCAGCGACGTCGCCCCCTGCTCAAGAAGCCGGCGAATCTCCGCCGCCAGCTCCTCCGGCAGCGGCTTGCCGGAGGCGACCGTCTGTGCAGCAGCCTCCTGCGCCTGCTTGACCACCGTCAGATCGTCCGTCATACCGGCCGTCCGGAAAATCGGCAGGCCGGACTGGCGGCTGCCAAAGAAGTCGCCTGGCCCGCGCAGGGAAAGGTCCTCCTGCGCGATGCGGAAGCCATCATTTGTGGCGCACAGCGCCTTGAGCCGCTTGCGCGTCTCCTCGTTTCGATTGTCGGAAACCAGAATGCAGTAGGACTTCGCCTCGCCGCGCCCGATGCGCCCGCGAAGCTGGTGCAGCTGCGAAAGGCCGAAGCGGTCGGCGTTTTCCACCACCATCAGCGTCGCGTTCGGCACGTCCACGCCGACCTCGATGACGGTCGTGGAAACGAGAATATCATATTCTCCGGCGGCGAAGGCCTGCATGACTGCGTCCTTTTCCGTACCCTTCATGCGGCCGTGCAGCAGCGCGACGCGGAGGTTGGGAAAGACCTGCTCCTTGAGCGTCTCCGCCCAGGCCTCAGCGGCCTTGAGCGACTCCGTCTCCCCTTCCTCGATGGCCGGACAGACGATAAAGGTCTGATGCCCCTCGTCGGCCTGCTTGCGGATAAAGGCATTCAGGCGCTTGCGGTAGCGCTCGTCGACCAGAAAGGTCTCCACCGGCTGCCGCCCGGGCGGCAGCTCGTCGATCACGGAAACCTCCAAATCGCCGTACAGGATCAGCGCCAGCGTACGCGGGATCGGCGTGGCCGACAGGAGCAGCAGATGCGGGTTTTCGCCCTTTTCCAGCAGGGCCGCCCGCTGCGCAACACCGAAGCGCTGCTGCTCGTCCGCGATCACGAGGCCGAGCGAGGCAAATACCGTCGTATCGGTGATCAGCGTATGCGTACCGATGACGAGCTGAATCTCGCCACTTGCCAGCGCGGCGCGACAGGCAAGCTTCTGCTGCGCCGTCATGGAGCCGGTCAGCACGGCGCAGGAAACGCCGAGCCGGTCAAACAGCGGCCGGAGCCGGTCATAATGCTGCTTTGCCAGAATCTCCGTCGGCGCAAGGAGCGCGACCTGCTTGCCGTTGCGGGCGGCGCAGTAGGCCGCCGCCGCCGCGACCATCGTCTTGCCGCTGCCCACGTCGCCCTGCACCAACCGGCTCATCGGCGTACCGGCGCGGAAATCGGCATAAATTTCGTCAATCGCACGCCGCTGCGCGCCAGTCAGCACAAACGGCAGCGCCGCCGGAAAGTCCGCGGCAAGCGCCGTGTCAAACGGCGCTGCGGTTACTCGCTGCCGCCGCGCACGCAAAATCTGTAATGCAATAGAGAAACGGTAGAATTCCTCAAACACGAGGCGCTTTCGCGCCTGCTCCAGCGCCGCCGCATCCGTCGGCATATGAATCTGCCGCAGCGCCGCCGCGCCGCTGCACAGGCCGTATTGCCGCGCAATTTCAGGCGGAAGCAGTTCCGGCAGCTCCATGCGGCCCAGCGCCGCCTGTACCGCCTGTTGCACCGCCTTGTTCGTCAGGCCCGCCGTCAGCGGGTAGATCGGAACGATGCAGCGCGTGACCCTTCCGGCGCTCTCCAGCGGCTCGAAGACCGGATTGATCATCGCATAGCCGAGATAGTCGCCGGTGACGCTGCCGTAGAAGCAATACGTCTCGCCGCGCAGAAGGCGGTCGGCGGTGTAGGCGGCGTTGAAGAAGGTCAGGTGCAGCC
>CAKUNB010000192.1 GCA_934668285.1 uncultured Oscillospiraceae bacterium
TAGTTCGTGCCCTCGCTCGGCGAGCCGACGTAGCGCCAGAGCACGGTGACGAGCATGGCGCGGGTCATCGGGCCTTCAGGGTCAAACAGGCCGCGCCCGATGCCGTTCATCAGCCCGCGCTCAATGGCGAAGTCAACGCCCGCATGATACCACTGACGCGTATCCACATCGCGGAAGGGCTTCGATGGACAACTCGCCCCGCCGTCGCAGGGGGCAAGCTTCGGCGTTTTGACAACCTTCGACTGCGCGGCAAACGCCACATTCTTAAAGGTCGCGGTGCAGGTGATCTCGCCCTCGGTGTCGTAGGTCGCTTCCTTCGTCACAACGGACACCGCCGCAGTGGTTTCGCTCTCAACATGCGCCGCGTCCCGCTTACACGTCCGCGCTGCCGTAACGGAGCGGTTATCGTCCGCCCAGACATAGGACGGTGCATCCCAGTCATGTCCCAAGGCGGGGACAACCGTCTGCGCAATCCGGTAATCACAGCGCGAGCAGTGCTTTCCTTCGGTCAAGCCGCTTTCGGTGCAGGTCGCCGCGGCCGCCGCATCGGAAATCATATCATGCCCAAGCGCCGGAATTACCGCATAGGTCGTATACTCGCACCGGCTGCAGGTCTGATACGCGGCCCAACCAATCTCCGTGCAGGTTGCGGCCTTCGCTTCGTGGTCAATATAATCATGCCCCAGCGCGGGGATTGTCCTGCTTTCTCTGCTTTGCTCGGCATGGCAGACGGAGCAATAGATAACCTCGTCGTAGCTGCCGTTTTTCGTACAGGTCGCGTCAATTCCGTTTTCCCGAACTGCTGCTGCCGGCGTGTGGCCCTTCGCCGGAATTTCCTTGTAGGTCGTATACTCGCACCGGCTGCAGGTCTGATACGCGGCCCAACCAATCTCCGTGCAGGTTGCGGTCTTCGCTTCATGGTCGATATAATCATGGCCCAGCGCCGGGATCACCTTCTGCTCGACCTTATAGTCACAGCGCGAGCAGTGGCTGCCCTCGGTCAGGCCGGTCGATGTGCAGGTTGCCGAAACCGCAGCGTCCGTGACCATATTGTGTCCCAGCGCTGTCAAGAAGTCCGTGCGGTAGCTGTACCCGCAGGCGCACTTGTGCAGCGTATATCCTTCCTCCGCACAGGATGCCGGAACAACCGCATCCTCCAGCACATGCGAGCAAAGCGGGTCATTGCCCAACGTATACCACTGCCGCCAAGTCAGCGAACCGCCATAGTCTCCCAAGGCGCCCTCCTGCAACCAGAAGGAATCCTCGCTTGTGCTCTCGGGATAATAGACCTCGGCAGTCACGCCCTTGAAGGCTCTGGACCAGATCCGCAGCGTTTCTCCCAGGAAGATCACGGTTTTCAGTCCGGTGCACTCGGCGAACGCATCGAAGTCAATGGCTGCCATACTCTCCGGAATGGTCACACTCGTCAGACGGGTGCAGCCTCTGAAAGCACAATTACTCATACTCGTCACACCCTCCGGAATGGTCACGTGCATCAGTCCGGTGCAGTCCCAGAAGGTGTACGATTTAATCCTTGTAACCGTCTCTGGAAGGGTAACATCCGTCAGATCGGCGCAGCCGTAAAATGCCCACAGCTCGATTTCCGTCACGCCTGCCGGAATGATATACGCTCCGCTAAGACCGCTGGGGCACACGATCAGCGTCGTCTTATCTTTGTTGTATAGTACGCCTTTTTCATCGCTGGAATAGCTCGGATTGCCTTCCGTGACCACAATTTTAGATAAGCGGCTGCAATGGAAGAAGGCGCGGAAATGGATCTTCGCCACACTCTCCGGAACGGTATAGGTTCCCAAAATGCGCTCAGGGCACTTCAGCAGCTCTGTTTTATCCTTGTTATACAGCACGCCGAATCTGTCGCTGGAGTAATTCGGATTGCCCTCGGCTACCCATATTCCGTTCAGGGACGGGCAGTTGAAGAATGCGTCGGCTCCAATATTGGCCACACTTCTCGGAATGCTGATACCTGACAGACCGGTGCAGCCGGAGAACGCGTAGCCTCCAATACTCGCTACGCCTTCGGGAATGGTGATGCTCGTCAGGCCGGAGCAGCCGAGAAATGCATAGTCCCCAATGCTCGTTACGCTCTCCGGAATGGTGAGGCTCGTCAGACCGGTGCATTCGGAGAATGCAGAGCTTCCGATGCTCGTTACGCCTTCCGGAATGGTGATGCCCGTTAAGCCGGTGCAGCCGGAGAACGTGTAGCCTTCGATCCTTGTCACGCCCTCCGGAATCACAATGTTCGTCAGAGCGGAGCAGCCAGAGAACGCCTGTGTTCCAATGCTCGTCACGCCTTCGGGAATGGTGATGCCCGTTAAGCCGGTGCAGCCGGAGAACGTGCGGCCTTCGATCCTCGTCACGCCTTCGGGAATGGTGATGCCCGTCAGACCGGAGCAGCCGTCGAATGCATTTTCTCCAATACTTGTCACGCTCTCCGGAATGGTGACGCTCGTCAGGACGGAGCAGCCGGAGAACGCAGAGCTTCCAATGCTCGTCACACTCTCCGGAATAGTAACGCTCAACAAGCCGGAGCAGCTGTTGAATGCAGATTCTCCAATGCTCGTTACGCCGTGTTCAATGATAACCTTCTTGACGAGGTCCATTTGGGAATACCATGATTCATCGTAATAGTCACGCATTTCTCCGCTTCCGCTGATGGTCAGAGTCCCTTCGCTGTCGAGCGTCCATGTCACATCACTGCCATTGCCGCACTCGCCCGATGCGACAATATCTGCCGCCTCCGCTCTGCCGCACAGTCCCCCGACCAGCAGACAGACGCACAGGCATAGCGCCACGCCAAAAATCCAACGTTTCATTTGCAGTCCTCCTCTTACAGTATTCATCCCGCCGCGAACGCGATCTCCGGCACGCGTTTCCTCCTGTGTCAAAACGTGTACTTTTTGAACACCTTGAAAAATTGGGGGAAACTGTAAAAAAGAGTTGCATTTTCCGCAATTAACGTGTAAAATGAGTATCAGAAAAGCCGCTGTTGGAGGGTGTTCAAAAAGTACACTTTTTGAACACCTTGCAACAGTGGCCTTTTGAACACTATGCCGCTCTGTGCCCCACAC
>CAKUNB010000193.1 GCA_934668285.1 uncultured Oscillospiraceae bacterium
TCACGTTTTCATCGGCCCGAACGTCGGCCTCTACGCCCCTGCCCATCCGCTGGATATCGAAACGCGCAACGCCGGTCTGGAATCCGCCGTCGGCATCACCATCGGCAATAACGTCTGGATCGGCGGCAGCGTCTGCATTCTCCCCGGCGTCCACATCGGCGACGGCGCAGTCATCGGCGCAGGCAGCGTCGTAACGCACGACATTCCCCCCAACGTCATCGCCGTCGGCAACCCCTGCAAGCCCATTCGCGAAATTCACCAAACCAAATAAGCCCAAAAACCGACCGGAATCATCTCCGGTCGGTTTTTTCGCGCCCTTTCCTTTCGTAGGGCGGGGTGCCCCCAGCCGCCCTACGAATCTCTATCGATACTGCCTGCGCGGCCCATCGTCCGATTTACATATTTCCCGCGAAGGTACGCAAAATATCGGCGGCGGCGCGGAGGGAGATCAGGCGCAGCTCGTCCGTCTGGCGCTTGAGCTGGGCGATCGGCTCCATGTTATACGCGCCGGAGAAGCCGGTTTCGCGCAGCGCCGCAAAAATCGCGTTCCAATCCAGAAGCCCGCTGCCCGGATAGAGATGCAGATCCTCATAGATCGGGCCGATACGGCCGTAATTGTCGTTCAGATGCACCGTAGCGAGACTGTCGCCGTAGGCGCGGATCATCGCGGGAACGTCCTGCGCCTCGATATTCGCGTGACCGGTGTCGAGGCAGAGCATCACGCGGCTCGACCCGATATCCCGCTGCAGCGCCAGCAAATCCTCCGCCCGCGTGTACGGGTACGGCGGGTCGCTCGGGCCTTGCACGTGGTGCGAATCAAAGGTATTTTCCAGATTGATCACAATATCAAACCGCTCCGCCAACGGCAGCAGCGCCCGGAACCAGCGGACGTTGTAATCATGGATGCGGCTGTGCAGCGCGGCGCTGTCCACGCGGGCAAGCTGGCGCTGCGGATGAAAGATCAGGTGGCGGCAGCCAAGGATGTGACAGGCCTCCATCACGCGGCCGAAAATTTCCCACGGCGCCTCGTAGCGCAGGCCTGCATCCATTCGCTGATGCCACGGTGCATGCGCCTGCACGACCGGCAGGCCGCAGCGCTCGGCGGCCTTGGCCGCCTCGACGGCCCATTCCCGCCACGCACTTCCCTGCAGCGGCGAATCCGGCTCGGTGCTGTAAACGCTCAGCGGAAAGTCCAGTCCCTCAAAGCCCGCCCGCGCGACAAGCCGCATGGCCTCCTCCGGCGCTCTGCCGCGGCAGAAGCTTGCGATTGAAGTCGTAATTCTCATTTTCTGCTCTCCCGACCGGTCAAGCGTTCATTTCGCTTGACATTTTTTTGTGCACAGTATATCATTACCATATGGATTTGTCAATTTTCGAAAGGAGTCCGTATGCGAGGTTTTTTCCGTGCTCAGTATCAGAAGGTGCGCCGTCTGGTTCAGTGGGTCGCTTCCTTTCACGTGCCGCTGTACGCTGCCAACGCCGCATTTTATATCATCCTTTCGCTGCTGCCAACCGTCATGCTGATCGTCTGTCTGGTGCCGCTGATCGGCTTTTCGGGAGAGGACCTGATCGTCCTGTCCGAGGGGCTGGTACCGGATGTCCTCTCCCCGCTGCTGGTGCGGATCATCCACGATCTGAGCGCGAACAGCACGGGCATTTTGCTCTCGGTCTCGGCAATTTTTGCCGTCTGGTCGTCCTCGAGCGGCGTGTACTGCATCCAGCTCGGTCTGAATGCGATCTATGGTCTGCGCGAAAACCGCAGCTACCTGCACCGCCGTCTGCTGTGCGTGGTGTATATGCTGTTTCTGATTCTGGCGCTGGTGCTGACGATGGTAGTGCACGGCTTTGGCCAGGATCTGAGCGGCTTTTTCGCGAACCACAATGTACCGGTGCTGCGCTTCCTCGGCAGCGTGATCCAGTTCCGCGGCCTGATTCTGTTTCTCCTGCTTTCGCTGCTGTTTACGGCAATGTTTTGCGTTTTTCCCAACCGCAAGCTGCGGCCGTCCGCTGCGCTTCCCGGCGCGGCGCTCGCGGCGGCGGGCTGGCTGCTGTTCACGCAGCTATTTTCCCTGTATGCCAAGAACGTCAGCAATCAGTCCGTGCTTTACGGAAGCCTTTCCATCGTCACGCTCGGCATGCTGTGGCTTTATATCTGCATTTCCATCCTGTTCTACGGCAGCGTGCTGAATTTGACGATTGAGCGCCGTAAAAAATGAGGCCGCGATACCTCGCAGCCTCAAAGCATTTACTTTCTGTCAAACGACATGCAGTCGGTGCACTGCTTCACGGTCGGATCGGCCTCGTGCGTGCCGACCATAATGGTGTCGAGTGAGCAGTAGTTCTCATTCTCGCAGTGGTGCTTGCACTGTGCAACGGTGCACTGGATCGAACGGTTCGGATTGCAATGGCAGCTCATGTGTGTGACCTCCTTCATTTGATGTCGGAGATAGTGTGCACCGTTTTTTCCGCGCTTATCATGGTAAAATTTGTATTTGCAGCCGCTCTGCGCAGTTCGGAGTTCCGCAGGCTGCATTATATTCTATGCCTCGGAGGTTTCTTATGGTAAAGGTTGCTCCCTCAATTTTATCCGCCGACTTTGTCAATCTGGAGCGCGATATCCGTGCGCTCGGCCCTGCGGGCGCCGATTATGTCCATGTCGACGTCATGGACGGCTGCTTTGTCCCAAATATCACCATCGGCATTCCGGTCGTTGCAGCCATTCGCCGCGTGACGGAGCTTCCGCTCGACGTGCATCTGATGATTGACCGTCCGCTGCGTTACGTTGACGACTTCTGCAAGGCCGGAAGCGATCTTCTGTCCGTTCACGTCGAGGCCGACACCGAGGAAAACACGCTCGAAGCGCTGAAAAAAATCCGCGCAAACGGCGTCCGCGCCGCCATCTCGGTCAAGCCGAAAACCCCCGCAGAGGCAGTGCTCCCCTTCCTGCCATACTGCGATCTGATTCTGGTGATGACGGTCGAGCCGGGCTTCGGCGGCCAGTCGTTCATGGCTGATATGATGCCGAAGCTCCACCGGATTCGCGTCTAT
>CAKUNB010000194.1 GCA_934668285.1 uncultured Oscillospiraceae bacterium
CTGTTCGCTGTATGCCATGTTATCCCTCCCCTGCCTTTGCCAGTGCACGCGCGACCGCCTTCTTTTGCAAGGGCGTCAGCGGTGCGCCGTGTGAGGCGTACATCTCATTGCCGCGCCGGACGCCGGACGCAGGCGCCTTCGCGTCGCCCTGCGCAATCTCCTCCGGCGTGTGCAGGTTGTTCTCGTGCCACGAGCGGAGAATGGAATTCATGTACGGCCATTTGAGCGCGCCCGTGTTCAGGCAGGTCTTGTCATAGGCCATGCGGATCACCTCATCGGAAAAGCCCATCGTAATCCACGAGGTGAGCAGCTGCTCCTCCGTATTGGTCAGCCGCCGCTGATCGATCTGCAGCAGCAGCCGGAGCTGCTGAATGCGGCTGTGCACACGCAGCTGTTGCTGCACAAAGTAGCTCGCCGTCTCGAGATTGTCAATATTGTCGTCCGCCCAGCGGTAGGCCTCTTTTTCAATCGTCCGCATCGACGGCGCGCGCATCGAGCGCTGCCGCGCCCGCTCCACGCAGTAGGAAATCAGCAGGCCGACGACCTCCACCGGAAGCCGGAGATAGTCCACAAAGGACAGCAGCGTCTTCAGCTCCTCGGTCGACAGCGTCCGCCCAAGGCGGCGCTGCGCCTCCCCGACGAGCTTGGAAAACCGCGTGCGGTTGTCGCGCAGGGCGCGCCGCACATCGTCCTCCGTGTAAACCGGCCGCTCGGGCTGCAGAGGCGGCTTTTCCTGCGTGTCCCAGAGGCCGAGCTGCCGCAGGCAGTCCGTCGCTGCGACCATCTGCGGAACGGTAAAATGCAGCGCATCGAGCGCCGTCTCCAGCGGCTGCGCGGAGCGGCGGTAGAGGTAGAGCGCCACCGCGTCGGTGCACCCGCAGGACAGCAGCTTTTTCAGTTCTTCTGTGGATAACGTGACAGGCTGCATCCTGCTCCCTCCTCTCTGCCCTGCATCGTAGTCTTATACTAGAATCTGTTAAAAAGCTTGAAAAGCTTTTTATAGCGCCAAAGGCGCGTCAGATTCTGCATGAGACGGCGCATCGTGCGTTCGCACGATGCGAGTGTGCGTAGCACATGGGATTCTTGATGAAATATTTTAATCAAGAATCAGTATTACAGTTTATCGGCACTCGCCGATACGCCCAAATATTATAGCACACGTCCGGCTGTCCAGCAAGCGCGGGCGTGTGCAAAAATAAGCCAAATTTCGACATTGAAATTTGTCGCCATTCCATATTTAGTGGCCGTGCCGCTCCTAAAGCACAAGTCCCCCGTTGACCGGCAGCACCTGCCCCGTAACGAAAGGCGCTCCGGCGAGATAGACCAGCGCTTCAGCAATATCCTCCGGTCTGCCGTTCCGGCCGACCAGGTTCTCCTCGGCAAGGCCGTCAAGCGTCTGCTGACTGACATTGGCAACCATATCCGTTAAAATAACACCCGGCGAAACGCAGTTGACGCGAATGCCGGACGGCCCAAGCTCCTGCGCCAGCGCCTTGGTCAGGGCGATTACCGCGCCCTTCGTCGCAGAATAGATTGCCTCGCAGGATGCGCCGACCTGCCCCCACATGGAGGCGACATTCAGAATGCAGCCCGCCTGCTTTTGCAGCATGCCGGGCAGCACCGCATTGACACAGCGGTAAATCCCGCCGACGTTGACGGAAAAGAGCCGCGAAAACTCCTCCTCTGTCACCTGCGAGATCAAGCCGTAATGCGCAATTCCGGCGTTGTTGACCAGAATATCCACCGGAGGCAGCGCCGCTACCGCCGCCTTCACCGCCGCCGGATCGGCAATGTCGCAGCAGATTGCCTGCGCGCCGGTCTCCTCGGCCACCGCTCTGGCGGCCTCGTGGTTTTTCTCATAAAAAAACGCAACCTCGCAGTCGCGGGAAAAGGCCCGCACCGCCGCCGCGCCGATTCCCCGGCTTCCGCCCGTAATCAAAACCCGTTTCATGTGCCCTCCTGAAAAACGCCCCTCTGCCGAGGGGCGTCAGATTATCTTCTCCTTGATTTTGTCTTGTGCTCATACTGCCGGCAGCCGGAGATTTTGCTGTCCGAGTCGGACATGAACTGCTTGAGCTTTTCCTCAAAGGTCAGCGGCGCCTTCGGTGCCTGCTCTCTAGGCGCTGCAGCGCGCGGGCGCTCCTGCCGTGGCTGCTGCGGCTTCTGCTCCGCCGCCCTCTTGATGGAAAGACTGATCTTGCCGTTATCGTCAATGCCGATCACCTTGACGCGCACCGTCTGCCCCTCGGTCAGATGCGCACGGATATCGCTGACAAAGGTCGGAGCGACCTCCGAAATGTGCACCATGCCGGTGCGGTTGTCCGGTAAAAGAATGAAAGCGCCGAATTTGGTAATAGATTTGACCTTGCCGTCGAGCAGTGTTCCGACTGTTAACTCCATATAAGCCCTATGTTCCTCCGATTATCTGTTGCTGTCAATGTAAACGGTTTCGCCGTCGGCAATCATCATCAGCCGCTCCCGCGCGAGCTTTTCCACCGCGGCGTCCGAGCCGAGCGCCGCAATGTCCGAGCGGAGCGCACCGTTGCGTTCCTCCAGATCGGCAATCTTCTGCGTCAACTCATCGGTTTCCGCGCGGAGCTGATTGATTCTTGGCTGGAGCACGACGATCGTCGCGACGGCATACAGCGCGAGCGCGAGAACGACCAGCGTGACGACCAGTCGGTTTTTCCGCATGATTTCCTGCCTCCCTTGGATTTTCTTGCCTGCTGTCTATTTTAGCGGATTTTTCGCCGCTTGAAAAGATGTTTTTCAAAAATTTTTGCAGTTTTTTTCTGTTATTTTTGCAAAATCGACCGGCTGCGCGCAGCGGAAGGGTCAAAAGCCGCCAGAATTTGCAGCTCAGAGCCGAAAAAATGCGGCTGAGGGTCAAAAAATAGATTGCCGCGCCGGTCGCCGTGCCCAGCAGCATGAAGATGCGGTAGTGCCCGTCCCCCGCGTAAAGCGCCAGCAGAAGCCCCGAAAGCAACACCGAAAGCGCAAAGCACAGATCGAGCAGCGGTGTCAGCCCGCGCAGGCTTCGCCGCAG
>CAKUNB010000195.1 GCA_934668285.1 uncultured Oscillospiraceae bacterium
AAGCTGGCCATCCTCGTCATTGAGCACCGCATGGATCTGGTCATGAACCTCAGCGACTATATCTACGTGCAGGATTTCGGCCAGACCATTGCAAAGGGCGTGCCGGAAGAAATTCAGAACGACCCGCTGGTGCTCAAGGCCTATCTCGGAGAGGAGGAGTGAGCGATGGGTAATATTCTGGAAATCCGTGATCTCAAGGTCTTCTACGGCGTCCACGAGGCCGTCTGCGGCGTCGACATGGACATCGCCGAAGGCTCCATCACCGCCATCATCGGCTCCAACGGTGCCGGTAAGAGCACCATCATCAACGCCATCTCCGGCGCGGTGAAATACGAGGGGCAGATTCTCTGCCGCGGCGCGGCACTGCCGAACAAGGAAAACCGCGTCGTCCGTCAGGGCATCGTGCAGGTGCCGGAGGGCCGCAAAATCTTTGCCGGTCTGACCGTAGAGGAAAACCTCCGCGCGGGCGCCTACACCGTCCACGGCCACAAGGAGATTGAGCGGCTGCTGCAGGAGCAGTACGAAATGTTCCCCCGTCTCGGCGAGCGGCGGCAGCAGGACGCCGGTACTCTGTCCGGCGGCGAGCAGCAGATGCTGGCCATCTGCCGCGGCCTGATGGGAAAGCCGAAGATTCTCATGCTCGACGAGCCGTCGCTGGGTCTTGCTCCCGTCATCGTCAACGACGTGTTCCGCAACATTCAGCGCATCCGCGACGAGGGCATCACCGTGATCCTCGTTGAGCAGAACGCGAAAAAATCCCTCAGCATCTGTGACTATGCCTACGTCATCGAAACCGGCCACGTCGTTACCTCCGGCACCGGCGCGGAAATGCTGCAAAATCCGGAGGTCGCTGCCGCCTATCTCGGCTCGGCAAGAAATCAATAAGGAGAGAGAAAAGTATGCTTACCAAAAAAGTTGAAAATCTGCCGGTCTATATTTACGACACCCGCGAGGAAATGGGTGCTGCCGCCGCAAAGGACGCGGCCGACCGCATCAACGCCATCATCGCCCGCCGCGGCGAGGCCAACGTCATCTTCGCCGCCGCTCCCTCGCAGAATGAGCTGCTGGAAAACCTGCTCAAGTACGACATCGACTGGAGCAAGGTGCGCGGCTTCCATCAGGACGAGTACATCGGCATCGACGAGACCGAGCCTGCCGGCTTCGGCTGCTTCCTGCGCCGTGCGATCTTTGACCGCGTGAAGTTCAAGGAACTGCACTTCCTGCTGTGCAAGGCCGAGGACGCCGAGAAGAAGTGCGCCGAGTACTCCGAGCTGCTGACCAAGTACCCCGCCGACCTCATCTTCCTCGGCATCGGCGAAAACGGCCATCTGGCCTTCAACGACCCGTCCGTCGCGGACTTCAACGACCCCAAGGTCATCAAAATCGTCGACCTCGACGACGTCTGCCGCCAGCAGCAGGTCAACGACGGCTGCTTCAAGACCTTTGACGACGTGCCCAAGCGCGCCATGAGCCTGTCGATGTCCTACATCATGAAGACCCCCGAGGCCATCTGCGTCGTTCCGACCGACCGCAAGGCAGCCGCCGTCAAAAACGCGCTCTACGGCCCCGTCACCACCGCCTGCCCGTCGAGCATCCTGCGCGAGCACAAGAACGCCGCGCTCTATCTCGACAAGGACAGCGCCTCCCAGATTCTGTAAGTACAGAAAAGAGGAAATCAAAATGTATCAGAAAACGGCTGACGAAATCATGGCGCTCGATCCCGAGCTGGCGATTCTGCCGGTTGGCTCCATCGAGCAGCACGGGCCGCAGCTTCCGGTCATGACCGACTGGGCCATTGCCACGGAGCTTGGCCGCCGCGTTGCGGAAAAGCTGAACGCCTTCCTTCTCCCCGCCCTGCCGATTTCCACCTGCCGCGAGCAGATGGGCAAAAAAGGCTCGGTCTGGATGGAGCCGGTCACCTTCTACCAGATGATGAACGACATCATCCTGAGTCTGAAAACGCAGGGCTTCAAGAAGGTCGGCATTCTCCAGTGCCACGGTGGCATTTTCATCATGACGCCGCTCGTCCGCGACCTCAACGCGAAATACAATCCCGACCTGATGGTCGCCAACGTCGACCCCTGCAACCTCTGGCCCATCCTTTATAAGGAAGGCATCATCGAAACCAACACCGAGCTGCATGCGGGCGAGGTCGAAACCTCGCAGATCCTCGCCATAGCGCCGGAAACCGTGCACATGGACCGCGCGGTGGACTTCGTGCCGGAGATTTCCCGCCCGTACCTGAGCTACGGCAGCATCTTCCGCGCCTCCCCCAGCGGCGTCTGGGGCGAGCCGAGCAAGGCCACCGCAGAAAAGGGCGAAAAGGTCTTTGCCCGCTGCGCGGAGCTGGCGGTCGACACGCTCAACGACGCGTTTTCCTACATGTCCGCAAAGGAACGCTTCAACTACAGCAATTTCTAAGGAGGAACACTATGGAGAAATTACGTGTACTTCTGATCGGCGCGGCTTTTTCCGCCGACCTTCACTCCGACGGCTACAGCCGCCTGCTTGACAAGGTGCAGATCGTCGGCATTTGCGACCGCGCGACCGACCGCGTCGAGGCGCTGGCCAAACGCTACGGCTTCACGGGCTACAAGGTCTACGACGATTATGACACCGCCATCGCCGAGTGCGAGTGCGACCTCGTGGACATCTGCATGCCGAACTTCCTGCATCACGACGTCGCCATCAAGGCGCTGAACGCCGGTCACAGCATCATCTGCGAAAAGCCGCTGGCCACGACTGTCGAGGACGCGCAGGACATGGTCGACACCGCCGCGCGCCTCGGCAAGCACATCTATTACGCCGAGGACTGGCTCTTTGCTCCCGCCTTCCGCAAGGCCAAGAGCCTTCTGGAAAGCGGCCAGCTCGGCAGGCCCCTGTACATCCGCGCCCGCGAGTGCCACAGCGGCTCGCACAGCCCGTTTGCGCAGCTGTTGAAGTACTGCGGCGGCGGCTGCATGGTGCACCTCGGCGTGCATCCGGTGAGCTTCATGCTGGCGCTCAAGGACAACAAGTG
>CAKUNB010000196.1 GCA_934668285.1 uncultured Oscillospiraceae bacterium
GGCCACATCGAGCTCGCCACGCCCGTTTCCCACATCTGGTATTTCAAGGGCATTCCGTCCCGCATGGGCCTGCTGCTCGACATCAGCCCCCGCATCCTGGAAAAGGTGCTGTATTTCGCCGCCTATATCGTCACCGATCCCGGCGAGACCCCGCTGATGCGCAACCAGATCCTCTCGGAGAAGGAATACCGCGATATGCGCGAGAAGTATGAGGACGATTTCGACGCCGGAATGGGCGCCGAGGCCGTCAAGAAGCTCCTCGCCGAGATCGATCTGGAGAGTCTTTCCGAGCAGCTCCGCAGTGAGCTGAAGAACGCCAACGGCCAGAAGAAGCTGCGCATCATCAAGCGCCTCGAGGTCGTCGAGGCCTTCCGCCTGTCGGGCAACAAGCCCGAATGGATGATCATGGACGTGCTGCCGGTCATCCCGCCCGACATCCGCCCGATGGTCCAGCTCGACGGCGGCCGCTTTGCGACCTCCGATCTGAACGATCTGTACCGCCGCGTCATCAACCGCAATAACCGTCTCAAGCGCCTCATCCAGCTCAACGCCCCCGATATCATCATTCGCAACGAGAAGCGGATGCTGCAGGAGGCCGTTGACGCGCTGATCGACAACGGCCGCCGCGGCCGCGCCGTCACCGGCGCGAACAACCGCGCACTCAAGTCCCTGTCCGATATGCTCAAGGGCAAGCAGGGCCGTTTCCGTCAGAACCTGCTGGGCAAGCGCGTTGACTATTCCGGCCGTTCCGTTATCGTCGTCGGCCCGGAGCTGAAGCTGTATCAGTGCGGCGTGCCGAAGGAAATGGCAATCGAGCTGTTCCGCCCGTTCGTCATGAAGAAGCTCGTTGAGGACGGCTTTGCCAATAACATCAAGAGCGCGAAGAAGAAGATCGACAAGGGCGAGCCTGAGGTCTTTGATGCGCTGGAGGAAATCATCAAGGATCGCCCCGTCATGCTCAACCGTGCGCCGACGCTGCACCGTCTGGGCATCCAGGCGTTCGAGCCGGTGCTGGTCGAGGGCCGTGCGCTGAAGCTGCATCCGCTGTGCTGCACCGCGTTCAACGCCGACTTCGACGGCGACCAGATGGCAATTCACGTTCCGCTGTCCGCAGAGGCACAGGCCGAGGCCCGTATGCTGATGCTCTCGGCGAACAACCTGCTGCGTCCGCAGGACGGCAAGCCCGTCACCGTTCCGACGCAGGATATGATCCTCGGCACCTACTACCTGACCTATGTCCGCATGGGTAAGGAGGAGAAGGGCGCAGAGGAGGTCTTTGTGACCGACGCGGGCGACTTTGACCTGCCGGTGAACCAGCTCGTGGACGGCGACCTGGTTGAAAAGGCGATCGATGAGGCGGAGCGCTATCACAAAAAGGCCCCGCAGTTCATCGCGAAGCACGCCTATTCCAACCCCGAAGAAGCCATCAAGGCCTATGCCTGCGGCGCGATCGGCCTCCATGCGCCCATCCGCGTCCGCTACGGCAAGATGATCGACGGCGTGATGCAGTATCAGATCATCAATGCCACCGTCGGCCGTTTGATCTTCAACGAGCCGATTCCGCAGGACCTCGGCTTTGTCGACCGCTCCAAGCCGGAGAACGCCTTCGAGCTGGAAATCAGCTTCCTTGTCGGCAAGAAGAAGCTCGGCGTTATCATCGACAAGTGCATCCGTAAGCACGGCTTTACCATCGCAACTGAGATGCTCGACCGCGTGAAGGCGCTCGGCTATAAGTACTCCACCAAGGGCGCAATCACCGTCTCCATCGCGGATATGGCGATCCCCGAGAAGAAGTACGAGCTGGTCGAGGAGGCAGAGGCCAATGCCGTCAAGATCGACCGCAAGTACAAGCGCGGCTTTATCACCAACGACGAGCGCTACCGCCTGGTCGTCCAGCAGTGGGAGCAGACTATCAAGGACGTCACCGGCGCTCTGCAGGATAACCTCGACCGCTTCAACCCCATCTATATGATGGCCGACTCCGGCGCGCGCGGCAGCATGAACCAGATCCGTCAGCTGGCCGGTATGCGTGGCCTGATGGCGGACACCAACGGCCGTACCATCGAAATCCCGATCAAGGCGAACTTCCGTGAAGGTCTGTCGGTTCTGGAATACTTCATCTCCTCCAGAGGCGCGCGTAAGGGCCTGACCGATACCGCTCTGCGTACCGCCGACTCCGGTTATCTGACCCGCCGTCTGGTCGATGTTTCGCAGGAGGTCATCATCCGCGAGCACGACTGCGGAACGAAGCACGGCATCAACCTTTCCGAGGTCGTGGAAAAGGGACAGGTCATCGAAACCTTTGCTGCCCGTATCCACGGACGGTTCCCCGTTGACGACATCTGCGACCCCGAGACCGGCGAGCTGCTGATTTCCAAGGATCAGATGATGTTCGAGGACGATGCGAAGCTGCTCGAAGCCCACGGCGTGCACAGCGTCTATGCCCGCACGGTGCTCGGCTGCCGCGCCCGCAGCGGCGTGTGCGCCAAGTGCTACGGCATGAACCTTGCAACCTCTGAGCTTGTCAACCTCGGCGAGGCGGTCGGTATTATCGCCGCCCAGTCCATCGGCGAACCGGGCACGCAGCTGACCATGCGTACTTTCCACACCGGCGGCGTTGCAGGCGACGATATCACACAGGGTCTTCCCCGCGTTGAGGAGCTGTTCGAGGCCCGCAAGCCCAAGAAGATGGCCGTGCTGGCCGAAACCGACGGCGAGGTTGTCGTTGACGACAGCCACAGAAGCGCACTGCGCGACATCACCGTTACCTCCGACGACGGCGAGGTCAAGCTCTATCAGGTGCCGTATTCCGTCGGCCTGAAGGTCGAAACGGGCAAGCGTGTCAAGAAGGGCGAGCCGATCACCGACGGCGCGCTGAATCCGCACGACGTGCTGCGCATTTCCGGCGTTGAGGCTGTGCAGAACTACCTGACGCAGGGCGTTCTGGCCGTTTACCGTCAGCAGGGCGTTGACATCAACGATAAGCACATTGAGGTCATCATCCGTC